>JANTHH010000023.1 GCA_024762485.1 Chromatiales bacterium | reverse complement strand
GGCATGGCGGCAGCGATAGCGCTGATCGACCGGCTCTACGGCGACCGCTTGTCTCAGCTTCCGGAGGCGGCGAAACGAAAGGATCCGAAGACCCGCCTGCAGGAATGGCTGCAGTCCCAGGGCAAGCCATTGCCGGTCTACGTGGTGGAGAAAATCAGCGGCCAGCAGCACGCCCAGACCTTCACGGTGACCTGCACGCTGCCTGATGTCGATGCCAGCGCCACGGGCAGGGGCGGCAGCCGTCGTGGCGCTGAACAGCAGGCTGCCGAGCGCCTGCTGCAGACCCTGGGCGTGGAGGCATGAGCATGCGCGTCGGCTACGTGGCATTGATCGGCCGTCCCAACGTCGGCAAGTCCACCTTGCTCAACCAACTGCTGGGGCAGAAGCTCGCCATCACCTCGCACAAGCCACAGACCACCCGCCACCGGATACTCGGCATCAAGACAACGGATGAGGGGCAGATCCTCTACGTCGACACGCCGGGCATACACCAGCGCGGCGCCAAGGCGATGAACCGCTATCTCAACCGCACGGCCAAGACGTCGCTCATGGACGTGGATGTGCTGTTGTTCGTGGTCCAGGCACTGCAGTGGACGGAGGAGGATGCGGCAGTGCTGGAGGCGGTCAGGCGCTCCGGGGTTCCGGCCATCGCGGTGGTCAACAAGGTAGACACCGTGAAGCAGCGTGAGCAACTGTTGCCCTACCTGGCCGAGCTGGCCGAGCGACACCATTTTGCTGCGATCGTCCCACTCTCGGCCCGTGATGGCACCAATTGCGGACCCCTCGAAGCGGAAGTGTTGAAATTGCTGCCGGAGGGCGAACTGGTCTATCCGGAGGATCAGCTGAGTGACCGCAGTGGTCGTTTCTTCGCCGCCGAACTCATCCGCGAGCAGCTCACCCGTCGCTATCACAACGAATTGCCATACGCGCTGACCGTGCAGATCGAACGCTTCGAGGAAACGGACGGTCTGTACCGAATCGGTGCGGTGATCTGGGTCGAGCGCGACAGCCAGAAAGGCATCATCGTTGGCAAGGGCGGGGAGTCGCTCAAGGCCGCGGCAACGGCTGCCCGCCAGGCCATGGAGGCCTTCTTCGACTGTCGCGTGCACCTCGATCTCTGGGTCAAGGTCAAGGACAGCTGGTCGACGGACGAGGCCAGTCTCAACGATCTCGGTTACCACGAATAATCCCTCTGGATGGCCAGCAATCAGGACCTGAACCCGGTCTACGTGCTGCACCGCCGCGCCTACGGCGACAGCAGTCTGCTGGTCGATCTGTTCAGCCACCCGCATGGTCGCCTGACAGTCGTGGCACGCGGCGGGCACAAGGGGCGGCGCGCAGGCATCCTGCAACCCTTCGTGCCCCTGCTCGCCAGCTGGCGCGGCAGGGGACAACTGCCGACATTGAATACCGTGGAAGCGGTCAGCGCCGGCTCACCCCTAACAGGCCGGCGACTCATCTGCGGCCTTTATCTCAACGAGTTGCTGGTCAGGTTGCTGCGGGAACAGGATCCCCACCCCCAGCTGTTCGCGCTCTACAGCCAGGCGATCGTCGACCTGAGCAGCGGTGACGAGGAGGCGGTGCTACGCGGTTTCGAGCTGGACCTGTTGCAGGAGATCGGCTTCGGCCTGCAGCTGGCTCACGAGGCCGGCGGTGGCGAGCCGGTCGTGGCGCAGCGCCATTACCACTACAGGCTGGAGGAGGGACCGGTTCCCGCCGATGCCGACGATCTATTGCAGGTCAGCGGGCAGACGCTGCTCAGCCTCGCACAGCGTGCCCCCCTGGACGGGGAGAGTCGCCGCGAGGCGAGGGCGTTGCTACGCTATGCGCTGGCCGCGCATCTTGGCGGCCGTCCCCTGAAGAGCCGCGAACTCTTTCGCAGTACGGAGAACGACTAAGACCATGAGCCGTGAATATGAACGATTGCTGGGCGTGAACATCGACCACGTCGCCACCCTGAGACAGGCGCGTGGCACCCGCTACCCGGAGCCGGCCCAGGCCGCGCTGATTGCCGAACAGGCTGGCGCCGATGGCATCACCCTGCACCTGCGGGAGGACAGGCGCCACATCCAGGATCGTGACGTGGAGATACTCAGCGGCATGTTGCAGACCCGGATGAATCTGGAGATGGCCGCCACCGCCGAGATGCTGGACATCGCCTCACGGATCGCCCCTGCTGATTGTTGCCTGGTGCCGGAGCGACGCGAGGAGCTGACCACCGAGGGTGGTCTGGACGTGGCGGCCAGCCAACCCTATCTGAAGGACTATTGCAGCGCCCTTGCCGAGGCGGGGATAAGGGTCTCGCTGTTCATCGATGCCGCTGCTGCACAGCTCGAGGCAGCGGCGGCGGTCGGTGCGCCTGTGATCGAGATACACACTGGCCACTATGCCGACCTGACGGGCGAGTCACAGGTGGCGGAGTTGGCACGCATCAGCGAGGCCGTCCGCTACGGCCAGGAACTCGGGCTGCAGGTGAATGCGGGACACGGCCTGGATTATCACAACGTCCGGGCCATCGCCGCACTCGACGGGGTGCAGGAGCTGAACATCGGCCACGCCATCATCAGCCGGGCAGTGTTCACGGGACTGGCCGAAGCGGTGAGGGAAATGAAGCGTCTGATCCAGCCTTGAACGGGCGGGCGCGGCAGACGTTCAGTACTGGGTTTCCTGCGAGGCCAGGCGGTCGGCCTCGATCTGGACCTGGGACAGGTGCCGGGCGATCTCGTCCTGCTGCCCGCTCTTGATCGCCTGCTGCAGATGATCGAGTGCCTGGTGCAGCGCCGGGACACCGCATACCGCCGCGGCCCCGTGGAGGCGATGAACGAGCTGCCACATCTCGTTCCAGTCCTGTTGGTGGAATTTCTCGTGGATGTCCTCGATGCTCGGCGGCAATTCGCCGAGCAATTGCATGAAGAGCTTGTCGGCGATGGAGCGTGAGCCACCGGCGATGCGCAATGCCTGTGCCGGATCACGACTGGGCAGTTTTTCTGTGTCGGCCATCGACGGTTGCGTGCCGGCAGATGGGTGATTGCCGGTCGCCGTTCCCGGCAGCCCATAGAGCGGATTGAGCACCTGCCACAGCCGCTCCTCGTCCAGCGGCTTGATGATAACCCCCTCCATACCGGCAGCCATGGCCTCGTGCTGCGTCTTGCTCAGGGCATCGGCCGTGAGCGCCACGATGTGCACCTTGCGGTTCACCAGTGCATCGCGGATGCGCCTCGCCGCCTCCAGGCCGTCTAGCCTGGGCATGTGGATGTCCATGAATATCAGGTCGACGGGATGCTCCAGTGCCTGGTTGACGGCTTCTTCGCCATTGGTGGCGGTGATCACCTCGGCGCCATGGAAGCTCAGCAGGGTCGTCATCAGCTGCAGGTTGATCGCGTTGTCATCGGCGACCAGGATCCTCTTGCCACAGAGCCGACCCTCGGTATTGTCCGACAGGGGTGCCGGCACCGGCTGCGGTTCCGGTTCTGTCTGCCGGACGCGGGTGTGTTCAAGGCAGGACGGGATCATCTCCTTCATCTGGTCGCAGCGGGCCGGCTTGCTGACGGTAGCGCAGGCACCGTGTCGTACGAGACTGCGCAGCAGCTGCTGATCAGACGATGCCACCAGCAGGAGCAGGGGGATGGCATGGCCGGGTGTGCTGCCCATCAGTGCCGCAATCTCTTCCTCGCCCTGGGTGGGGGCCGTGGCGAGAACGACGAGGTCCGTCTCGTCACTGACGCTGACCGGGGGAGCGGCATGTTCCTCGACGCTGAAGCCGAGCTGTTCGAGCATGTTGCGCTCCGCCGTGCGCGCCAGGGGGTGGGCCTCGATCAGGACGGCATGCCTGCCGTTGAAGGGGGGCGACGGCGGTGCCTTCGCATCGCTGTCGAGTCTGAGTTCCAGGCTGACACGAAACACCGCACCTTCACCCGGGCGACTGCGCACCGTGATCGCGCCGTTCATGGCCATGGTCAGGCTGCGGCAGATGCTCAGCCCCAGCCCGGTACCGCCGTGGAGTTCCTTGCTGGAGGACTTTCCCTGGTTGAACGCCGCGAACAGACGTTCCTGCTCATCGAAGGGGATGCCGATGCCGGTGTCGCTGACCGACAGGCTGATGCGTGCCGTCTGGCCCGCTTCATCCACGTGGTCGAGCATGGTGCGCACCACCACCTCGCCCTGTTCGGTGAACTTCACTGCATTGCTCAGCAGGTTGGTCAGAATCTGGCCGACCCGCGTCCGGTCGCCGACGACACGGGATGGCACGTCATTGTAGATGATGGATATCAGCTCCAGCTGCTTCTCGTGGGCCTGTGGTGTGAGCAGGGTCAGTGCATCACCGATGCACTCGTGCAGGTCGAATGGTTCGCTGTTGAGCGACATCTTGCCCGATTCGAGCTTGGAGAAGTCGAGGATGTCGTTGATGATCGACAACAGGTTGTTGGCCGACTTGCGGATGGTGTCGACGAACTCCTGCTGGGTGGCGTCCAGGCTGGTCTTTTCCAGCAGATTGCTGAAACCGACGATGCCGTTCATGGGCGTGCGGATCTCGTGGCTCATGTTGGCGAGGAATTCGGACTTTACCTGGCTGGCGGAGACGGCGCGTTTGCGCGCCAGGTCCAGTTCCACGTTGCGGATCTCCAGTGCCTCCATGGTCTCCTGCAGATCGCGGGTGGTCTGCTCCACCTGCTGTTCCATCTGCTGCTGGGAGGCCTGCAGCTCCTCTGCCATGGCATTGAATCCCTTTTCGAGGGTGCCGATCTCACCACTGGACAGCTCCGGTACGCGGGCATCGAGGTGGCGCTTGCGTACACGGTTCATGGCATCGGTCAGGCGCTCAATCGGGCGGGCGAAATGCCGGCTGATGAGGAGTGCGAGGATGGTGGCCAGGAGCAAGCCGATGATCGCCAGGCGAACGGTCGAGCTGATGATGCTGCTCTCGGTCAGCGAGGTGATGTTGTGGTCGAGGGCGATGCTCACTGAACCGAGTTCGGCCGGTCGCGAGCCACCGGTGCTGTCCGGATAATCGCCGCTGGCCTCGTCCGCCGCCAGCAATGAGGGCACGGTGGCGCTGAAATGGCGGATCTCGACGACCCTGCCGTTGCCGGCAGGGTGTTCCAGATTCAGGAAGATGTCGCCAGCCTGGTCGGTGATGGTGATGCCGACCACGTCTTCGCCATCACTCAGGATCCCCTCGGCGAGTTGCTGCAGGTAGGCCGAATTGCCTGTGAACAGGCCATAGGAGGAAGCCGTGGCCAGCTGGCGGGCGAGGGATTCACCACGTTCGTTGAACAGGTTTTCCAGATCGTCCAGACGCGTGGTGGTCAGGAAATAGGAAAGGACACTGGCGAGGACGGCCGCTGGCACCAGGGTGAGCAGGAGTATCTTGGTCTGCAGGCGGGTGTCACGAAACAGCGTCACCGTTCGAGTTCCTGCAGCTGACGATGGACGGTCTGCTCCGACGGCACAGGGAGGCCCAGTGATCGCATCACCCGCTTGTTGATCGCGACGCTGAATTCAGACGGCATCCTCGGCGGTGGCAATGCACTGTCGTTCGACAGGTAGTCTGCGGCCATCGCGGCGAGTTGCCGCCCGACATCCTCCGGCGAAGTGTAGATCGCGGCCACGGCACCGGCATCCACCAGGCTCTTGGCATAGCCGAACACCGGGACACCCCGCCGGTAGGTGGTCAGCAGTACCCCATAGATGGTGTCCCGGTTGTAGATGGTGCTGTCGGGGATTGCCAGCAGGGCGTCGACGTCGTCGAGCATGATATCGAGCTCAGGCCCCACCTCGTCGCTGTCATCCACACGACGGCTGACCAGCTCCAGGCCTGCACGCTCTGCCGCCAGCTGGACCTCTTCGAGCCGGCTGATGGAATGTGTCCCGAAAAGTACGGCGATACGCCTTGCCTGAGGCAGCAGGACACGGATCAGGTGTAGCTGGCGGTCGATCGGCTGATCGAGAAAAAGGGCCGTGGCGTGAGGCGGGCTGGTCTCCGGACAACAACTGACGATCTCGTTCCAGGTGGTGCGGGGGATCAGGCCGTAGATGGCCGCATCCGGCTTGACTTCTGCCACCGCGAGGCCTGCAAGCCGGCCGATGGAGACGACGAGATCCGTATCCGGGGTAGCGAAGAGTTCGTCGCGGGTGATGCTGGACAACTCGCCAATTGTGCAATTTGGCGTGCACAGCGCTTTCAGGTTGCGTGAAAACGCAGCGACCACCTCGTCGTAGATCGGCGCATCGATACTCTTCACAACCAGGACATTGGCGTCCTGCCCGGCAGTGCCGGTGACTGCGGAGAACAGGGCCAGCATGCCGAATACCAGCGCGGTGAACGGCCCCCGCATCAGCATCACCGTTTTGCCGGTCCGGTCAGGCACGGTGATGGTCCCTCTTCATCCTTGACGCGGTTTGCTTCATTTCGTGTAGATGGCCAGCT
Organism: Chromatiales bacterium; assembly: GCA_024762485.1. GTDB lineage: Bacteria > Pseudomonadota > Gammaproteobacteria > Chromatiales > Chromatiaceae > JANTHH01. The sequence goes on along the minus strand of JANTHH010000023.1, from coordinate 12,058 downwards.
GACCGTAGATGCGGCGGCCGAAGCTATTGCTGTCGATGCCGAATTCATCGTAGGCCTCGTCGAGCAGATTCTGCGCCACCACGGACAAGGCGATGGTCGAACCTGCGCGGTGCCAGGATTTGGCAAGCCGCAGGTCGATCCGGGTATGGGCCTCGGCGAAACCACCGTCACCCGACCAGTCCATGTCGCCGACATGCTGTAGCCAGGTGCTGACCTCATAGCCGTCGCCGAAACGCCGGCTGAGCAGCAATGACAGCGTCTGGTCGGGCACACTGTTGCTGGTATCCGCAATCAACGGGCCACTGTCGGTGAGGGTGACCACCCGGTTGCCGCTGCCGTCGGCCAGCGCAAGGGCGAGATAGACCAGGGTATCCCGGTCGGGTTGATAGCGTCCGGTGAATTCGATACCGCGTACCTGGTAGCTCCCGCCATTCTGGAAACGGAACACCGAGGTTGCACCAGTGTATTCCTGGCCGGGGGCCTTGATGGTGTTATCGACATGATGCTCGAACAGCTTCAGGTCCAGGTCGACACCCAGTCGAGGCAACCGCTGCACCAGGCCGATCTCGTAGGCATTGATGCGCTCGGGATCGATATCGGAGGCTGCGTCGTAGAGCAGCAACGCCTCGATATCCTGATTCGCCGCCAGGTAGGCCGCGTAGTGTCCGAACTGTTCGAGCAGTGAGGGGAAGCGGTAGGCATGGGCGGCGGAAACCCGGATGGCACCATTTTTACTGTAGAGATAGTTGGCGGCGATCCGTGGTGAAAGATAGGTGCCTTCATCCTCCTGCAGTTCTCCCATCAGGCTACCGTGCAGCACCAGGTCGTCACGGGCATGCCATTCGGCATTGCCGAACACGCGTCCCTGGCTGCGCGAGACCTGATCGCGGTTCTCGATCAGATAGGGAGACGCCACGGCGTCGTAACGCAGTCCGGCTCCCCACGCCACGCGAACGGCAGGCGATGGCGCAAAACGATGCTGAACTTCCAGGTCATGGCGGATGCTGTCATAGGTGAGACCGGTGAGCAGCGTCAGCGGTGGCAGCGTCGGGTCGAGCTCATTCGCGTTAAGGGAGAAGTCATCCAGATTCGATTCCAGATTGTGGTAGTACTGGATGCGCAGGTCTGAGCCGTCATCGAACAACCGGTTCCACACCAGCTGCTGGAAATTCGAGTCGAGGTCGGCCTCCCTGGGAGGCTGGATGGGATCACCGGTGAAACCGGCGCCCAGCTCGCTGGCACGCAGCCCCGCCGCGTACTCCAGGTTGCTGGCGGGGGTAAAGTGGTACCGCCCACGCAGATTGATGCTGATGGAATCCACGTCGTCGATGCGGTCTGGAAAGCCGCTGTTGCGTTCGTACTTGGCAGATAGGCGCAGGTCATGGCCTGGGTCGTGGATCCCGTAGCTGACATAGCTGCTGCGCGTATCGAGGCTGCCGCCGGTGACATCCGCCTCCAGGCCGTTGACATCCGCCGGGTCACGGGTAGTGATGTTGATGACGCCGAGAAAGGCGTTGGAGCCGTAGGCCGCTGCATTCGGGCCGCGTACCACCTCGATCCGTTCGACGTCCTCGAGCGCGATCGGCAGCTGCGACCACGCCACACCACCCGAGGCCGGGTTGTAGACGGAGCGCCCGTCCACCAGCACCTGCATGCGGCGCGCGAACTGGTCGGTAAAACCATGGGAGGTGACCGAGCGATTGGTGCCATCGACCATTGCCACCTGGAAGCCCGGGACCAGTGCCAGCACGCTGGCGATATCCTGGGCGCCGGAGGCGATGATCATCTGGCGGTCGATGACCGTGGTGGCGACGGGTGCCTCTTCCTTGGGCTGGGACAGGCGGGCCACCGACAGGACGATGGGGAGTGCGCCGAGGAAATCCGTTTCTGAGACAGGTGGCTCCGCATCATGCGAGGCCACCGCCTGGCCGGCCATCAGCAAGGGCAGCAGGCAGCGTGAGAAAGCGGTTTGGAGAGGCATTAATTTCCTGCGCAGACGGGCGATTAGAAAGTCTGCCGATTCTACCTGCTCGTGTTGTTTATGGCGATTCAGTAAACTGTCCGCCATGGAATATCCAACCATCGAATCACTGGTCGGCAACACACCGCTGGTCCGTCTGCAGCGACTGCCGGGCGACACCTCGAACACGCTGCTGGTGAAGCTCGAGGGCAACAACCCGGCCGGATCGGTGAAGGATCGTCCTGCACTCTCCATGATCCAGCAGGCCGAGGCCCGGGGCGACATCCGGCCCGGCGATACCCTGATCGAGGCCACCAGCGGCAACACCGGTATTGCACTGGCCATGGTGGCGGCGATCAAGGGATACCGGATGATCCTGATCATGCCGGACAACATGACCCAGGAGCGCCGCGCGGCCATGGCGGCCTATGGCGCCAAGCTGGTCCTCGTCAGCCGCGAGCAGGGCATGGAGGGCGCACGCGACCTGGCCGACGAGATGGCCCGCCGGGGTGAGGGCAGGGTGTTGAACCAGTTCGGCAACCTCGATAACCCGCTGGCCCATTACTGCGGCACCGGTCCCGAGATCTGGCGCGACACCGGCGGCGAGGTGAGCCACTTCGTCAGCGCCATGGGCACCACCGGCACCATCATGGGGACCGGGCGCTTCCTCAAGGAACGCAATGCCTCGATCCAGGTGATCGGCGTGCAGCCGGAGGAAGGTGCCAGCATCCCCGGTATCCGCCGCTGGCCGACCGAGTACCTGCCCAGCATCTTCGATCCATCGCTGCTGGACCAGGAGATGGACGTCAGCCAGGCCGATGCCGAGCAGACCACCCGACGCCTGGCTGCCGAGGAAGGCATCTTTTGCGGTATCTCCTCCGGTGGCGCGGTTGCAGTCGCGCTGCGCTTGTCGCAGCAGCTGGAACACGCGACCATCGTCAGTATCATCTGCGACCGTGGCGACCGTTACCTCTCCACCGGCGTATTTCCCTCCGAATAAAGACCGAGCACCATGAACCTGATCACCGTTGCCCTGGGCGCCGTGCCCGACGTGGCCACCGGCCGCCGCCTCCACGACCTTGGCGAGCTCAGCGATGCCGATGCCGCCAAGGTGTTGTTTCACCGCCGCAAGCAGGAGACCGGCCATTCGGAGCAGCTGCGCCCCAACCAGCAGAGCATCGCGGCCTTCGCCGCGGTCCATGAGGGCAGTGACGGCCCGTGCCTGCGCACCGGCAACTGGCGCGACGGCGACGAGGCCGCACTGCTCGATACCCTGCTCGAACCCTGCAGGGGACTGGGCACCCTGGTCAGCTGGGGTGGAGAGGACCTGTCACTGCTCGGTTATCGGGCATTGAAGCACGCTCGCCATGCCGGCATGTTCGGCGTGCGGGACGAGACCAGCTATTGCCGCTGCGACCTGCAGGCCGAACTCGCCCTCGGCCAGCCCGCGGCCCTGGCCCCGCTGCACGAAATCGCCCACCTGCTGGCACTGCCGGGCGTGGCACAGGTGCCGGTGGATGCCTGGGAGGCGCTGCTCGCCGACGAGCCCGAACCGCTGATGATCGACCTCGAGTTGCGGGCCATCCACATCTATCTGATCGGATTGCGGCGCATGCAGATCGCGCAGCAGCGCACGCCGGCACAGGTGGCCGAGTCGACCCGTGCGCTGCGCGACAATCTCGAGGATCGCCGCGAGCCGCACCTGCAGCGGTTCCTGCAGCAATGGGGCGAAGACTGAATGGGGCGGCGTAACCGCCAGAAACGCCTGCCCAGCGAGGTGGTGGAGGTCGATGTCGAGTCGCTCAGCCACGAGGGTCGGGGCGTGGCACGGGTGGCGGGCAAGACCGTCTTCCTCCACGGTGCGCTGCCCGGCGAGCGGGTGCGCTTCCGTTACACGGCCCAGCGCAAGAGTCACGACGAGGGCGAGGTGACCGAGGTGCTGCGGCCCAGCCCCGACCGGGTCGAACCCCGCTGTGCGCATTTCGGGCTGTGCGGTGGCTGCAGCCTGCAGCATCTCGATGCCACGGCCCAGGTGGCGGCGAAACAACAGTCGCTGCTGGACACCCTGAAGCACATCGGCAAGGTCAGTCCGGAGTCGGTGCTGGCGCCACTGGTCAACACCTCGCCCTGGGGCTATCGGCGCAAGGCAAGGCTCGGTGCCAAGCACGTTCCGAAGAAGGGGCGGGTACTGGTGGGTTTCCGCGAACGCGGCAGCAGCTTCCTCGCCGAACTGGAGGCCTGCCACGTGCTGCACCCGCAGGTGGGTTTCCTGCTGATGCCACTCTCCGAGCTGATCGGTGCACTCTCGATCCGCGACCGTGTGCCGCAGGTCGAGGTCGCCATGGACGACGAGCGGCTGGTGCTGATCTTCCGCATCATGGAGTCACTGAACACCGAAGACGAGGCGCTGCTGCGCCGCTTCGGCGAGGCGCATGACCTGGCGGTCTACCTGCAGCCCGGCGGCCCCGAGAGCATCGTGCCGCTGGATGAGCCGGTGGCAATGCACTACACGCTGCCGGATTTCGGTCTCGAGCTGGGTTTTCTGCCGACCGATTTCACCCAGGTGAACACGGACATCAACCGCCAGATGACCCGTCGTGCAGTCGATCTGCTGCAGCCGGCGGACAGCGACCGCGTGCTCGACCTGTTCTGCGGTGTGGGCAACTTCACCCTGCCGCTGGCAACCCGGGCGGGCGAGGTGGTCGGCGTGGAGGGCGATGCCGGACTGGTGGCACGGGCGCGCGAGAACGCCCGTCGCAACCGGCTCGACAACACCGAATTCCACGTCGCCAACCTGTACGAGGACCTGTCCCAGGCTGCCTGGCTGGGGCGCCCGTTCGACAAGGCGCTGATCGACCCGCCCCGCAGCGGCGCGCTCGAGGTGCTGCCCAAGCTGCCGCAGCTGGGCGTGAAGCGCCTGGTCTATGTCTCCTGCTATCCGGGCACCCTGGCGCGCGACGCCGGCGAGCTGGTGCACCGGCACGGTTACCGGCTGCGCCAGGCCGGGGTGATGGACATGTTCCCGCACACCGCGCACGTGGAATCCATCGCACTGTTCGAGAAGGACTGAGGAGTCAGATCATGGCAATCGAGATCGAACGCAAGTTCCTCCTGCGCAACGCGCGCTGGCGCGACGAGGTCTATGCCTCCCAGCGACTGAGCCAGGGGTACCTGTGCCGGGGCGAGGACAAGGCGATCCGGGTGCGCATCGCCGGCGAGCAGGCCCACCTGAATATCAAGACCACTGGCGACGGCATCCACCGGCTCGAGTTCGAATATCCGATCCCGCTGGAGGACGCCCGGGTGCTGCTCGACGAGGTGGCGGCGCGGCCCTGGATCGACAAGACCCGGCACCTGGTGAAGCGGGGGGACCATGTCTGGGAGATCGACGAATTTCACGGTGACAACGAGGGGCTGGTGGTCGCCGAGATCGAGCTCGCTGCGGCAGACGAACCCTTCGAGCGACCCGACTGGCTCGGTGAGGAGGTCTCGCAGGACCGCCGCTATTACAACAGCAGCCTCAGCGAGCGGCCCTTCAACACCTGGTGACGATGCGGGCAACACGCTGGCTGTTGCTCGGCCTTGCACTCTGGCTGGCCGGTTGCACCCAGCCACCGCCTGACGCCATCCGCTTCGCGCTGGCCACGCTGCCGGCCAATCTCGACCCCCTGTTCGCCACCGATGCCGCCTCCGAGCGCATCAACCGCCTGCTCTATCAATCACTGACCGATTTCGACGAGCAGTCCCGTGCGGTGCCGGCGCTGGCCCGCTGGCAGCGTCTGGCAGCAGACCATTACCGCTTCGAATTGCTCGGCGACAGCCGTTTCCACGATGGCACACCGCTGCGTGCGACGGATGTGGTGGCCACCTACCGGGCGCTGCTCGACCCCGCCACTGCCTCGCCCCATCGCGGCAGTTTCAGTCATCTGCGCGAGGTGCGGGCGGTCGGGGACCGGCAGGTGGACTTCCTGCTCGACCGCGCCGACCCCCTGTTTCCGGGGCTGTTGACCATCGGCATCCTGCCCGCGCGGCTGCTGGCAGAGGGGCATGATTTCGGCACCCGGCCGGTGGGCAGTGGGCCGCTGCAATTCGTCGGCCGTCCGGCCAGCGGCGAACTATTGCTGCGCCGGCGTGCCGATGACCAGCTGATCCGGTTCATCCAGGTGCCGGACCCGACCGTGCGGACGCTGAAGCTGATCGCAGGCGAGGTGGACCTGCTGCAGAACGACCTGCCGCCTGAACTGGTGCAGTATCTCGAGGACCACGACGGCATCCGGGTTGCACGGGTGGCCGGCAGCACCTTCAGCTACATCGGCTTCAACCTGGCCGATCCGGTGACGGCGGATCGGCGGGTGCGCCGTGCCGTCGCCCACGCCATCGATCGTGCCGCCATCGTCCGCTACCTGTTCCATGGCGGGGCCCGGCTGGCCGAGTCCATACTGCCGCCGGATCACTGGGCAGGGGCCGATGATATCGCACCGCTACCCTTCGATCCGGCACGGGCGCGGGCGCTACTGGCGGAGATCGGACACGGGCCGGGGCAGCCGCTGCGACTGGTCTACAAGACCTCCACCGACCCGTTCCGCCTGCGCGTGGCCGCCGTGTTCCAGGCCCAGCTCGCCAGGGTGGGGATCGACCTCGACATCCAGAGCCACGACTGGGGCAGCTTTTTCGGCGACATCAAGGCCGGGCGCTTCCAGATGTACAGCCTCTCCTGGGTGGGAGTGCGCAGCCCCGACATCCTCCGCTACGTGTTCCACAGCCGCTCGCTGCCGCCAACCGGCGCCAACCGCGGCCGCTATCATTCCGAGCAGGTCGATTCGCTGCTCGAGCAGGCGGGCAGACAGGCCGACCCGGCCCCTTACAGGCAGGTGCAGCAGCAGGTGCACGACGACCTGGTCTATGTGCCACTGTGGTACGAGGACAACGTGCTGGTCACCCGCGACGACATCGTGGGCTACCGGCTGCGACGCGATGGCGCCTATGATGGACTGGTCACGGTGACGCGGATGCATGCCCCATGAGCCGGCATATCGAGATCGACATCGCCAAACAGCGGCTGCGCCTGTACGAGGCGGGGCGAGTGCTGGATGACTACCCGGTCTCCACGGCGCTGGCCGGCGCCGGCGAGCAGCAGGGTTCGGGCTGCACACCGCGCGGCCGCCACCGGGTGCGGGTGAAGATAGGCGCCGGCTGCCCGGCCGGCAGCGTGTTCGTCGGCCGTCGCCACAGCGGCGAGGTCTACAGCCCGGCACTGGCCGCTGCAGCACCCGAACGTGACTGGATATTGAGCCGCATCCTCTGGCTCACCGGCCTCGAGCCCGGCCGCAACCGTGGCGGCGAGCGCGATACGCTGCGGCGCTTCATCTATATCCACGGCACGCCCGACAGCGAGCCGATGGGCGTGCCGCGCTCCCACGGCTGCATCCGCATGCGCAATGCAGATGTCATCGACCTGTTCGACAGGGTGCCGGTGGGCTGCCCGGTGGATATTCACGAATGAGCCGTGCCCTCGGCCTGGTGTGGGGCCTGTTCGACACCCTGCTGGTGCTCGCCGGCGTCGCCTGCCTGGTCTTCGCCCTGCTGCACCTGGTACCGGGGGATCCTGTGGCAGTGATGCTGGGCGAGTCCGCACGTCCCGCGGATGCGGCGGCCCTGCGACACCAACTGGGCCTGGATCGCCCTCTGGCCGAGCAGTTGGGTGGCTTCTTCACCCAGCTGGCGCAGGGTGATCTCGGCGAGTCGCTGCAGCAGCACCGCCCGGTCACGACCCTGATCGGCGAGCACCTGCCGGCAACCCTGGAACTGGCCGGCGCGGCCTTCCTTATCGCTGTTGCGGTGGCGCTGCCGCTGGGCATCATTGCCGCCCGCCATGCCCACCACTGGCCGGACCGGCTGGCATCCGGGTTCGCACTGTTCGGTCTGTCGGTCCCCAATTTCTGGCTGGGGCCGATGCTGATCCTGCTGTTCTCCATCTATCTCGGGCTGACGCCGGTGAGCGGTCGCAGCGAACCGGGAAGCCTGATCCTTCCAGCCATCACCCTCGGCCTGTCGATGGCCGCCATCACCACCCGCATGGTGCGCAGCACCTTGCTGGAGGTGCTGGCGCAGCCCTTCATCCGTACCGCGCGTGCGAAGGGGGAGGGGGAGAGCCGGGTGATGTGGCGGCATGCGTTGCCCAATGCGGCGCTGCCACTGCTCACCCTGTTGGGGTTGCAACTCGGGGCGCTGCTGGCCGGCGCGGTCATCACCGAGACGGTATTTGCCTGGCCCGGCATCGGCACCCTGCTGGTCAGTGCGATCTCGCAGCGGGACTACCCCTTGGTACAGGGGTGCGTGCTGCTGATCAGCGGCAGCTATGTGCTGATCAACCGCCTCACCGACCTGCTCTACGGGGTGTTTGACCCCCGTGTCAGGGGGCTGTGATGCGCATACCCTGGCCCGCGGCACTGATACTCCTGCTATGGCTGCTGATGGCACTCGCCGGCAGCACGCTGTCCCTGCAGCCGCACAACATCCAACTCGGGGGCATCCTCGCCACGCCTTCGTCCGACGCCTGGCTGGGTCGTGACGAACTCGGCCGTGACATCCTGCCCCGGCTGGCGCTGGGTGCGGGTGCCTCGCTGCTGGTGGCCGTGGTGGTGGTCGGCATCTCGGCCATCGCCGGGACTCTGGTGGGCGTGGTCGGTGGCTATCTGGGTGGGCGGGTGGATCGTCTGCTTAACCGGCTGATGGACGTGTTCCTGGCGTTTCCCGGCATCCTTCTGGCCATTGCACTCGCTGCGGTGCTCGGCCCGGGACTCGAGAACACCATCCTTGCGCTGAGTCTGATGGGCTGGGTCGGCTATGCACGCCTGGCGCGATCCCAGGTGTTGAGCCTGCGCCAGCGCGAGCACGTGCAGGCGGCCATCGCACTGGGGGCCCGGCCGGCCAGGGTGCTGTTCCGTCACCTGCTGCCGCTGACGCTCACGCCACTGATCGTCGAGGCCAGCTTCGGGGTCGCCAGTGTGGTGATCGCCGAGGCCGGGCTGTCATTCCTGGGGCTGGGCATGGCGCCACCGGCGCCCTCCTGGGGGAGCATGATCCGCGACGGTGTACGTTACCTGCTGGTGGCACCGCATCTGGTGATCGCGCCGGGAATGGCGCTGGTGCTGGTGGTGTACGCGGTCAATCGTCTCGGCGACTGGCTCAGGGACCGGCTTGCGGTTCAGCGTGCATAGAAGGCGGTGAAATACAGGTCCTTCACCGCTTCCTTGCCGGTCATCTCCTTCATGATCTTCTGAAAGGCGGTGATGGCTGTCTTGCGCAAGGCCTCTTTCCCCTCGGGCGTCTTCAGGGCAGCACCGTCCTGTTCTGTCAGCAGCATGAGAAACTCGTGCCGCAGCGCCGGGGCGTGGGTCTCCAGTTCGGGCACAGCATCGGCATCCGTGGCGAGGATCTGCAGGTCCACCCGCAGGTAACGGGGGCCGCCGTTGAGATTGCTGACGATGGAGGGCTTGAGCTGGAAATAGGCGGGCGGCGCCTTGGCTGCCTCTTCCTCTTCGGCATGCACCGGTGAAGCGGGCTGGAGCAACAGCAACAGCGACAAAAACCCAAGCAGTTTACGCATCTCGATAGGACCTTCTGGTATAAGTGTTGTCCGCCACGGCGGGATGATTTTAGTAGCGGCAGTCTGGAGATTGACTGAACCATGAAATGGCAGAAATTCATTACCTTGCGGGGGCTGCAATGAGCCACGGCCCGGTCATGCTCGATATCGAGGGCCTGGCGCTCGACGCCGAGGACAGGAAGATCCTGCAGCACCCGGCAACGGGCGGGGTGATCCTGTTCGCCCGCAACTACGAATCACCCGCACAGGTGCGCGAACTGATTGCCGACATCCACGGTCTGCGCCGTCCCGGCCTGCTGGTGTCGGTGGACCAGGAGGGTGGCCGGGTGCAGCGATTCCGTGACGGTTTCACCCGACTGCCACCGGCGCGCGTCTATGGCGAGGCCTATCGCCACTCCTCCCAGCAGGGACTCGAAACCGCCCGCGAGGCCGGCTGGCTGATGGCCGCTGAACTGCTGAGTGTCGGGGTCGACTTCAGTTTTGCCCCGGTACTGGATGTGGACCGGGGCATCAGCGAGGTGATCGGTGACCGTGCCTTCTCGGGTGATCCGGAGATCGTCGCCCGCCTCGGCCAGGCCTGGTGCCACGGGGCCCGTGATGCCGGCATGGCCTCGATCGCCAAACACTTCCCCGGACATGGCGGCGTAGCCGCAGATTCGCATCACGCCATCCCGGTGGACGGGCGTGAGCTGGAGGAAATCTGGCTGGACGACCTGATCCCCTTTCGCCGACTGGCAGAGGCCGGTGTCGAAGGCATGATGCCGGCCCATGTCATCTATGAACGGGTGGACCCGCAGCCGGCGGGCTTCTCCCGTTACTGGTTGCAGGAGATCCTGCGCGTCCGCCTCGGTTATACCGGTGCGGTGTTCAGCGACGATCTGAGCATGGCCGCGGCCCATGTGGCGGGTGGTTATGCAGACCGCGCCCAGCTTGCGCTGGAGGCGGGCTGTGACATGGTGCTGGTCTGCAATAACCGGTCAGGTGCCATCGAGGTGCTGGAGGATCTTGCCGACTATGCGGACCCGGTAGCCCAGGCCCGGCTCGCCCGGTTACACGGACGTAACCGCCAGACGACAGTCGAACTGCACGAAAACCCGCGATGGCGCAAGGCGCTCGGACTGATCGGCGCGGTGGAGGAGGGCGGTGCATTGCCGCTCGATCTCTGACCATGGCCTTTGATGCCCAGGCGGCACAGCGGGTCTTCGACACAGCCACGCTGTTGTATGACCAGCAACAGGTCGCCGCTGCCATTAGCCGCCTAGCCGACGCCCTGAGCGCGGACTGGGCCGGCAGAGACCCGCTTTTTCTCTGCGTGATGAACGGTGGTCTGATTCCGGCCGGGCTGCTGCTGCCGCAGCTGGCGTTTCCCATGCGGATCGACTATCTGCATGCGACCCGTTACCGCGAGCGCACCTTCGGTGACGAGCTGCAGTGGAAAAAGCGGCCGGAGACCGTCCTGTCGGGGCGCGAGGTGATCCTGCTGGACGACATCCTCGACGAGGGGCACACGCTCGCGTCCATCAGCGCCTATTGCGAGTCCGAGGGTGCATCGGCGGTCACCAGTGTGGTGTTGGTGCGCAAGCGGCATCAACGCGGCGTGGATTTCGACGCGGATTATGTCGGGCTCGAGGTGCCGGATCGATACGTCTTCGGGGTGGGTATGGACTACAAGGGCTACTGGCGCAATACGCCGGCGATCTATGCCGCGCCGGAGAATCACGAGGAGCTCTCATGAGCCTGCTGGCGGTCATCGGCGGTTCCGGCCTGGATGCCTACGACGACCTGGAAATCACCCGTCGCCAGGACATCGAGACGCCCTACGGCCGTCCATCCAACGAACTGATCCACGGCGAGTTGCAGGGGCGGCCGATGGTGTTCCTGCCACGCCATGGTGCCGGACACCGGCTGCCGCCACACCGGATCAACTACCGGGCCAATATCTGGGCACTGCGCGAGGCCGGGGTCACCGATGTGATCGGCGTGGCCGCGGTCGGTGGCATCACCCCGAATTGCGGACCGGGTGCGCTGTGCATCCCCGATCAGCTCATCGACTACACCTGGGGTCGGGCACACACCCTGCACGATGGTGATGGAACACCGGTCGAACATATCGACTTCACAACGCCGTATTGCGAGACACTGCGCCAGCGGATGCTCTCGGTTGCCCGGCAAGCCAACATGCCGGTTCAAGGACAGGGCTGCTATGGCGCCACCCAGGGGCCGAGGCTGGAAACTGCGGCCGAGATCCGCCGTTTTGAACAGGACGGCTGCGATCTGGTGGGGATGACAGGAATGCCCGAGGCCGCACTCGCCAGCGAAGCCGGGCTCTGCTATGCGTGCTGCGCACTGGTGGTCAATTGGGCAGCAGGCAAGGCCGCAGGCCCGATCACCATGACGCAGATCGAGGCTTGCCTTGCCGATGGCATGAAGGACGTCAGACAACTCATTGCCGGGCTGCAGGCTTCACAATCTGCATAATTCGAGAGACA
>JANTHH010000022.1 GCA_024762485.1 Chromatiales bacterium | reverse complement strand
TGCCAGACGGTCTCCATGCTGCCGACGAAGATGGCGCCCACCAGGATGTGGGCGATCGGGCCGACGGCGGTGTCGAAGTGGCAGATCACCCGCTCGTTGCGCGCGAACAGGCCGGGCACCAGCCGGGTGGTGGCGTCGGAGACGCTAAACAGCCGGCCGGGGACGAAGTCCATGCCGGTCAGCCGTCCGGCCAGCGGCATGTGCACCCGGTGGTAGTCCCGGGGCGAGAGATAGATGGTGGCGAAGCTGCCGCCGTCGAATCGCTCGGCCAGGGCGCGGTTGCCGCCGAGCAGTTCCAGGCTGCTGTAGTCGTGGCCCTTGGCCTGGATGATGCGCCCGTTGTGGATGGTCCCCGCCTGGCTGACGCGGCCGTCCGCGGGGCTGACGATGCTGTCTGGCGCCGAGTCGATCGGCCTGGCATCGTCTTTCAGCGCGCGGGTGAAGAAGGCATTGAAACTGTCATAGCTGGCCGGATCGCTGTTCGCCGCCTCGTCGAGGTCGACGTCATATTGGCGGGTGACAAAGCGGATCAGCGCATCCTTGAGCCAGGGCCGGTGACTGCGTGCCAGGTGATACATGCCGCGTGCGAGCAGATGCTGCGGCAACACGGTCAGCGCAGCGGTGTTGAGGTAGGCCGCGAGGCCCGGGCGTTGTTCACTCATGAAGGATCAGGTTTCCACCGGGGTGTCTGTCCGATTTCCCCAATCGGACCAGGCGCCAGGATAACCCTTGACGTCGCCAAAGCCGAGGATCTTCAGCAGCACATAGATCAGTGACGAGCGGTGGTGGGTCTGGCAGTAACAGATGACCTGCTTGTCAGCGGTGATGCCCATGTCGGCCAGGGTTGCCTTGAGCTGGTCCAGCGGCTTAAGGCGCAGATGACGGTGCTGATCCATCGCCTCGGTCCAGTCCCAGTTGATGGCACCGGGGATGTGGCCGCCGCGCTCGGCAAATCTTTTCTCACCGCTGAATTCCGCCGGGCTGCGATTGTCGAGCAGGCGGACATCGGGGTCTGACAGGTGCGCGAGGATGTAGTCGGTGTCGGCAACAGGGGAGGGGTCTGGCGCAGCCTGGAAGCGTGCAGGCGTCGGTGGGGTGGGTGACTGGTCGACGGCCCGGCCTTCGTTGACCCAGGCCACCAGCCCGCCGTCGAGCAGTGCGTGCTGGTGGTGGCCCATGCAGTCGAGGGTCCACAGCAGGCGACCGGCCTTGCCGCCGCCCTCGTCATCGAAGGCGATGACCGGGGTGTCCGTGCCGATGCCCACCGCGCCGAGCACCTGTTCCAGCTCCCCCGGCTCGGGCAGCAGTCCCATCACCGGCTTGGCCACCCGCACGATGCGGGCATAGTCGAGGTGGACCGAGCCGGGGATGTGATACTTGGCGTGGTTCTCGTGGTTGGACAGGTCCACCAGCACGATGTCGTCACGGGTTGCCAGCAGGCCGGGGAGGTCGGCCGGATCGATCAGCGGGGGCAGGGCGTCAGCCATCAGCTGCCGAGTACCTTCTGCGCGGCGCCGAGGGCAACGCCGGTGTTGATCGGCGCGCCCATCTCGGCCAGCACCGCCTCCAGAGCGGCGATGCACAGCACGATGTTTTCGGCACGACTGGCATGGCCCATCAGGCCGATGCGCCAGACCTTGCCGGCCAGATCGCCGAGACCGGCGCCGATCTCCAGGTTGAACTCGTTGAGCAGACGCGAGCGCACCGCGGCGTCGTCCACGCCCTCGGGGATGGACACGGCATTCAGCTGCGGCAGGCGCTCGGACTCGGGCACCACGAAGCTCAGACCGAGTGCCTCGAGGCCGGCCTTCAGTGCATTGTGGTTGGCGGCATGACGCGCCCAGGCGTTCTCCAGGCCCTCTTCCTGCAGCATCACCAGCGATTCGTGCAGGCCGTACAGCGCATTGACCGGCGCGGTGTGGTGGTAGGCGCGCTTGGCGCCGCCACCCCAGTAGCCCATCACCAGGTTCATGTCGAGGAACCAGCTCTGCACCTTGTGGCTGCGGCCCTTGATCTTCTCGGCTGCGGCCTCGGAGAAACTCACCGGCGACAGGCCGGGGATGCAGGACAGGCATTTCTGGGTGCCGGAGTAGATGGCGTCGATGCCCCACTCGTCGACCTTCACCGGGGTGCCGCCCAGCGAAGTGACCGCGTCGACGATGGTCAGACAGTCGTGCTTGTGGGCCAGTTCGACCAGGGTCCTGGCATCGGACTGGGCGCCGGTGGAGGTCTCGGCGTGGACAAAGGCGACGAGCCTGGCGTCCGGGTTGGCCTGCAGCGCATCCTCCAGCTTCTGCGGGTCCACGGCGCGGCCCCAGGGGTCCTGCACCATGATGGGCTGGCCGCCGCAGCGCTCGACGTTCTCCTTCATGCGGCCGCCGAACACGCCGTTCTGACAGACGATGACCTTGTCACCCGGCTCCACCAGGTTGGCAAAGCAGCTCTCCATGCCGGCGGAACCGGGGGCGGAGACGGGCAGGGTCAGCGGGTTGCGGGTCTGGAAGGCGTACTGCAACAGCTCCTTCACCTCTTCCATCATGCCGACGAAGGCCGGGTCCAGGTGGCCGATGGTGGGGCGGGACAGGGCCTCGAGGATGCGCGGGTGGACATCGGAGGGGCCGGGGCCCATCAGGGTGCGGACGGGCGGGTTGAAGGGGCTGATTGCCATGGCCTGGTATATCCTTTGGGTGTTTGTGCTTGTAAGTGTGGCGGTGGAGTATAAGAATCGTCCGTCGGCGCCGGCAAGGAGAAAATCCTGGGAGCGGCAGCGGTATTTAATAACAAAAATTCCCGCCTGGCAGTGGAGGAGAGGCGATGAGCGAGATTGAAAAGAGTGACGAGGAATGGCGTGCCAGCCTGACGCCGGAGCAGTACAGGGTATGCCGGCAGCAGGGCACGGAACCGGCCTTCACCGGCGCCTACTGGGATGAGAAGCGATACGGCACCTATCGCTGCAGTTGCTGCGGCGAGGCCCTGTTCAGTTCCACCCACAAGTTTGACTCGGGGACTGGCTGGCCCAGTTTCTGGCAGGCGGCGAGTCCCGAGGCGGTCGAGGCCACCGAGGACCGTTCCCATGGCATGGTGCGTACCGAGGTGCATTGCAGTCGTTGCGGCGCCCACCTCGGACACCTGTTCCCCGACGGACCTGCGCCCACTGGGTTGCGTTACTGCATCAATTCGGTGTCACTGAAGCTGGAACCCGAGGGGGAGGGGCCTGCATGAGGTACTTTTAGCAGGCTGTTGAAAAAGTCTCTGGGGAGTGCGAGGCAAGGCGAAAGCCAGCGAAAAAGCGCAGTTTACATGGAGTAAATGAGCATTTTGAGCCGGTTTTCAACGACGGGTCGTGCCGCCAGAGGGTTTTTCAACAGCCTGTTAGAGGTCGAAGGTCTTCCTGACCAGGTTCTCGGACCACAAGCCACCATTCGGCGCAGGGCGGCGGCTTTCGTTCCACAATTCGGCGATCTGGTCCGGTGTGATCATGTTCTGGACATATTCCGCCACTTCCCCCCGCAGCGAATCAGTGTAGGCCTCGGGGCCGACGAGGGTGATCAGATCCTTAAGATTCGGCTTGGTGCCATATTCCTGCTCCAGGGTGGCGACCGCCTCTTCGGGGGATTGGCTCTTCAGCAACTCGATGGCCGCATCGCCCAGCGGCAACTTTTCCTCATCCTCCTCCTGGGGCATGCTCATCTGCAGTGAGCGGATGCGCTCGCGCACCACGGCCACCGTCTCCTGGGTATGGGCAGAGGATATCTCCGGCATGTCCTGGTTGAAGCGGTCCACAAGGTCGGTCGCGGTATTCACCGTCTCCAGCATTTTCCATACCTTGTGCGTCGGCACCCAGCGGCCGGCGATCTTCATCATGGGTTCTTTGTCTGTGGCCATTTGTTTCCGCGGCTTTCAGTTGTTCACCTGTTAGCGACTGCAACGGCATTTTATTGAGGGTGCCGGGTACGCGAAGAAGGAGCGGCAGCTGATGTAAATCAATTATCTCCGTTGATGATTGACTATTATTACTCGGCGTATCAGCGTTTTAGTCGCTTCTTGTTAACCACTGTTTTCAAACGGAGGTCACTCTCATGAAAATGAAAACCTTCTCGCGAATCCTTGGCGCATCCCTGTTGGCCGGCGGAGTATTGATATCCGCCTCTTCTGCCCATGCTTTCTGGGGTTGGGGGCCTTTCGACTGGTTCGACGACGATTACTACGACCGTCCCTGGGGCGGGCCTTGGGGCGGCCCTTGGGGTGGTTATCCTTATTATGGCGGTTACCCCGGCTATTGGGGAGGTTATCCCGGTTATGGCTATCCGGGATACTGGGGCGGTTATCCCGCCTATGGCTACGGCTATCCCGGCTACTGGGGCGGCTATCCTGCCTATGGTTATGGCTACCCGGGTTACGGGGCTGCAGCAAACACCGGTACGAACAAGGCCGACTCCGACAAGAAATGACCTTGGCTGTGTGATGGCAAAACGCGTGTCCGGCCCGCATGGAGCAGGCCGGATACTTGTTTCGTTTTGCTGGAAAATATCTGGTACCGAGGGACGGACTCGAACCGTCAAGCTGTTGCCAGCGGGGGATTTTGAATCCCCTGTGTCTACCAATTCCACCACCCCGGCAGGGGCCGCCAAGTATAGCGGCATTCACACTACTGGCAAAGCAGTCGTGTGCTAACATCCCGCCCCCATGCAGGTTTCCGACTTTTCCTATGCCTTGCCCGAAGAGCTGATTGCCCAGTTTCCGGCCGAAAAACGTGCCGGCAGCCGGCTGCTGTGTCTCGATGGGCCGACGGGGGCGTTGGCGGATCGCCACTTCATCGATTTGCCCTCCCTGCTGCAACCGGGTGACCTGCTGGTGTTCAACGACACCCGGGTGATGCCGGCGCGGCTGTATGGCCACAAGGAGACCGGTGGCCGGGTCGAGGTGCTGATCGAGCGGTTGCTGGATGACCAGACAGCACTTGCCCATGTGCGGGCCAGCAAGTCGCCGAAGCCGGGGACGACCCTGTACCTCGACGATGTGCCGGTCCGCGTCGACGGACGTGAGGGCGAGCTGTTCCGCCTGGCATTGCCGGGGGGGGATTTCGCCTCGCTGATGGCGTCCCAGGGGCATATGCCGCTGCCGCCCTACATCCAGCGGGACGACGCCGGTTTCGACGAGGAACGCTACCAGACCGTCTATGCCGCCCGCCCGGGCGCGGTGGCAGCACCGACCGCCGGTCTGCACTTCGACCAGGCGATGCTGGACCGGTTGGTCGAGATGGGAGTGCACACAGCGCGGGTGACCCTGCATGTTGGCGCAGGCACCTTCCAGCCGGTGCGGGTTGCTGACACCGCCGATCACATGATGCACAGCGAGTGGCTGGAGGTGTCGGAAACAGTGGTGAGCCAGGTCGAGCAGGCCCGTGCCCGGGGCGGCCGGGTGGTGGCCGTGGGCACTACCAGCGTGCGCAGCCTCGAGACCGCTGCGGCTTCCGGGGAGCTGAAGCCCTATCGGGGCGATACCCGGCTGTTCATCACGCCGGGCTACCGGTTCCAGGTGGTGGATGCGCTGCTGACCAATTTCCACCTGCCCGAATCCACCCTGCTGATGCTCGTCAGTGCCTTCGCCGGACACTCGCAAGTAATGGCGGCCTATGCCCACGCGGTGGCGCAGCGCTATCGCTTCTTCAGCTATGGCGACGCCATGTTCCTGACCCGCCGGGGGGACTGAAGGCAAAAAAAAGCGCAGCTGGGGAAGCTGCGCTGAAGAATTCCACCAAAGGAGGATGGAGGAGGAATACGTGCTGACGAATCAGCAGTTAAGTAAATTCTAATATGCACAGACAGAATGTCAACATGCGGTTTTTGCGCCAGATCAATTAAAGTCGAGGTGAATGGGGATGGAATTTGAATTGCTGGCCCGTTCCGGGCCGGCCCGCCGGGGATGCCTGACCTTCGGGCGGGGCAAGGTGGATACACCCGCCTTCATGCCCGTGGGTACCTACGGCACGGTGAAGGCGATGACCCCTGAGGAGCTGACGGGGCTTGGCGCCCAGATCATCCTCGGCAACACCTTCCATCTGTGGCTGCGACCGGGTACCGAGGTGATCCGTGCCCACGGCGACCTGCATGATTTCACCCACTGGGAAGGCCCGATCCTGACCGATTCCGGTGGTTTCCAGGTGTTTTCGCTCGGCGAGCTCCGCAAGATCACCGAGGAGGGGGTGCACTTCCGCTCGCCCATCGATGGTTCGAAGGTCTTCATGGGCCCCGAGGAGTCGATGCAGGTCCAGCGCGAGCTGGGCTCGGACATTGTCATGATCTTCGACGAATGCACGCCGTACCCGGCCACCGAGGAAGAGGCGCGGCAATCGATGGAGCTTTCGCTGCGCTGGGCCGCGCGCAGCAAGGCCGCCCACGGCGACAATCCCTCTGCCCTGTTCGGCATCGTCCAGGGCGGCATGTACGAGGAACTGCGTGAGCGGTCTCTGGCTGGTCTGGAACAGATCGGATTCGATGGCTACGCGGTGGGTGGCCTGTCGGTGGGTGAGCCGGCGGGGGACCGCATCCGTGTGCTCGACTTCCTGCGCGACCGGTTGCCGGTGGACAAGCCGCGCTATCTGATGGGGGTCGGCACGCCGGAGGATATCGTCGAATCGGTGGCCCGCGGCATCGATATGTTCGACTGCGTCATGCCCACCCGCAATGCCCGTAATGGTCACCTTTTCACCCACAGCGGCATCGTGCGCATCCGCAACGCCGTGCACCGCATGGACACCGGGCCGGTTGATCCACAGTGCGGGTGTTATACCTGCCGGAACTACAGTCGCGCCTACCTGCGCCACCTGCACCGCTGCAACGAGATCCTGGGTGCGCGCCTGGCCACTATCCACAATCTCTATTACTACCAGAAGCTGATGGCCGATATCCGTGCCGCCATCGATGCCGGTGCCTTTGCGGATTTCCGCGTGGAATTCTATCGCCTGCGGGGTGTCACACCACCGCAGTGACGGTCGATGCCAATCATCCGCGAGGGCTGTGGCATAATGACGCGCCTTTGCAAACCGAATCGCCGTCAACCGTCCAACAACGTCAAGAAACGGGGGAGAACAACCCATGAGCTTTTTCATTTCCGATGCCTGGGCACAGGCACCTGCAGGCGCACCGCCCGGTGGTGGCATCGAGGGGCTGATCCTGCCGATCGGCCTGATCATCATTCTTTATTTCTTCATGATCCGGCCGCAGATGAAGCGCCAGAAGGAACACCGCAAGCTGGTCGAGTCCCTGAGCAAGGGCGACGAGGTCCAGACCACCGGTGGACTGATGGGCAAGATCGTTGATCTTGGCGACAACTTCGTCAAAATCGAGGTTGCAGACGGCGTAGTGGTGACAGTGCGCCGTGCAGCCGTCGAGGCCGTTATGCCCAAAGGCAGCCTGAAAGAACTTTAATCTCACGCATTGTAAAGGGATATCCGCTGTCGGGCTGCGGCCTGCGCGGTGTCGGGATCACGCCAAATGCTTAACCAATTCCCCATCTGGAAAAACCTGCTGGTGGCCTTCGTCGTCGTGGTGGGGGTGCTCTATGCCCTGCCCAACCTCTATGGCCAGGACCCGGCGCTGGATATCGCCGCACAACGCCAGGCCACGATCAACGAGGAACTGATCGCCACAGTGAAGGACGCCCTGCAGCGGGGCGGGGTGGCCATCAAGTCCATGGAGTCGCAGGATGGCCGTCTGCTGGTGCGTTTCAACAGCCCAGACGACCAGCTCAAGGCGCAAAGCCTGCTGGCAGAGGTGCTGCCGGCGGACCAGTACACCCAGGCGTTGAATCTGGTGGCGGACGTGCCGGACTGGCTGACCGCCCTCGGCGGCAAACCGATGAGCCTGGGCCTCGATCTGCGCGGCGGTATCCATGTGTTGATCGATGTCGACATGGATGCGGCGCTGGCCCAGGCCGTGGATCGCTATCGCGGCGATATCCGTTCCCTGCTGCGCAAGGAAAAAATCGGCTATCTCTCGGTCAATACCAAGGATCTGTCGGTGGTAGTGCGGCTGCGTGATGCCGATGCCCTGGACCGGGCGGAAAAGCTGATCGGCAACGAGTTCCGCGACCTCATCCTCAAGCCCGAGGAGAAGGACGGCCAGTACCGCCTCGTCGCCAGTCTCAGCGAAGACAAGCAGCGGGCGGTCAAGCGGTTCGCCCTGCAGCAGAACATCACCACACTGCGCAATCGTATCAATGCCCTGGGTGTGTCCGAGCCGCTGGTGCAGCAGCAGGGTGAACGCCGCATCGTGGTGGAACTGCCCGGCGTGCAGGATCCGGGACGGGTGAAGAATATCCTCGGTGCCACCGCCACCCTGGAATATCGTCTGGTGGATACCGAGCACGATGTACAGGACGCGCTGGAGGGTCGCGTACCCGCCGGTTCGCGTCTGTACCGCGAGCGCAACGGCCAGCCGATCCTGCTGAAGAAGCGGGTGATCGTCACCGGTAACCAGATCACCGACGCCTCAGCCGGCTTCGATCAGCGCTCCGGCCAGCCATCGGTCAACGTCAGTCTCGACAGTCAGGGGGCGCGGCGCATGCGCAACGTCACCACTGACAACGTTGGCAAGCCGATGGCGGTGGTGTTCATCGAGGATCGTATCGTCGGTCGTGATGCCGAGGGCAAGCCCATCAAGCGTCGGATCGAGGAAGTGATCAACGTCGCCACCATCCGCGAGCCCTTCGGCGCCCGCTTCCAGACGACCGGTCTGGACTCGCCGGCCGAGGCGCACGACCTGGCGTTGCTGCTGCGGGCCGGCGCGCTGGCGGCACCGATCGAGATCGTCGAGGAAAGGACCATCGGCCCGAGCCTGGGCAAGGACAACATCGAGCAGGGCTTTGTCTCGGTGGTGGTCGGCATGCTGGTGGTGATGGTGTTCATGGCGGTGTACTACAAGGTCTTCGGCCTGGTGGCCGACCTGGCCCTGCTGACGAACCTGGTGCTGATCGTCGCCATCCTCTCACTGTTGCAGGCCACCCTGACGCTGCCGGGCATTGCCGGCATCGTTCTGACGGTCGGCATGGCAGTGGATGCCAATGTGCTGATATTCGAGCGCATCCGCGAGGAACTGCGGGTGGGCAACACGCCGCAGGCAAGTATCCACGCCGGTTACGCCAAGGCCTTCAGTACCATCATGGATGCCAACATCACCACACTGATCGCCGCCATCGTGTTGTTCTCCATCGGCAGTGGGCCGGTGCGGGGTTTTGCCGTCACACTGGCCATCGGTATTGTCACTTCCATGTTTACCGCCATCATCGGTACGCGCGCCGTGATCAATCTGGTCTACGGCGGTCGCCGCGTCTCAAAACTGGCCGTCTGAGCGGGAGTAATTCATGCAGATTCTGAAAACAGGCACCGTCATCGACTTCATGGGCAAGCGCCGACTGGCGATGTACCTGTCCGTGGCGCTGCTGGCAGTGGCCATCGTTGCTTTGGCCGTGCGCGGCCTGCAGTTGGGTATCGACTTCACCGGGGGTACCCTGATCGAGGTGGGCTATCAGGAGAATGTCGACCTGGAGTCGGTGCGGAAGTCACTCGCCGAAGCCGGCTTCGGTGATAGTACGGTGCAGCATTTCGGCACCCTCAGGGATGTCCTGATCCGGCTCGCACCACGGGATACCAATACTGCTGAGTTGGGTACCCAGGTGCTCCAGGCGCTGGCTGCCGACGGCCATAAGGTGGAACTGCGCAGGATAGAGTTCGTGGGGCCCCAGGTGGGCGACGAACTCACCGAGGACGGTGCCCTGGCAGTCCTGGTTGCACTGATGGCCATTCTTATCTATGTCGGATTGCGCTTCGAGTGGCGATTCGCTGCCGGCTCGGTGATCGCGCTGGTACATGACGTGACCATCACCCTGGGGCTGTTCGCGCTGCTCCAGGTGGAGTTCGACCTGCCGGTACTGGCCGCGGTGCTGGCTGTGATCGGTTACTCGCTCAACGATACCATCGTGGTCTTCGACCGCATCCGCGAGAACTTCCGCAAACTGCGCAAGGGTGAGCCGGCCGAGATCATCAACCGCTCGCTGACCGAGACTCTGTCACGCACCCTGATCACCTCGCTGACGACCCTGCTGGTATTGCTGGCCCTGTTCTTCCTCGGTGGTGAGATCATTCATGGCTTCGCCCTGGCACTGCTCGTCGGCGTGGTGGTCGGTACCTATTCGTCCATCTATGTCGCCAGCAGCGCGGTGCTCATGCTGGGCGTCAGCAAGGCGGACCTGATGCCGGTGGAGAAGGAAGGGGTGGTCGACGACCGGCCCTGAGGCCGCAACCCGGATAAAGATCAGCCGACGTTCCGGCTGAAGCGTCCGAGGGCCTGGAGAAAGTCCTTCTCGAGTTCCTGCTGGTAGGGGAATTCGTCGCCGGGACGCTCCGACACCCGTCCGCGCAGCTGGATGAGGTCGGCGGTGCTGCAGTCGCGGAACACATAGCGGGGTTCGCGCCAGGGCAGGTAGCCGGAGGTGTTCCTGTTGCTCGACCCCAACCCGATCACCGCCACCAGATCCCACTTGCCCTGCTTGCACCATTCCAGTGTCACCCGCGGTGACAGTGCTGTCTGGGCCTGTTCGCTTTTGCTGATGAGTATGGTCTCGATGGCCAGGTCCGGGTTTGCCGAGTGAAGCCGGTGGGTCAGGTCGCGGCCGATGGCATAGGCATAGGCCATCTGCTGTTGCTCGGTGGCAGTGCCCTCGTCACTCGGCGTGCCCCAGATCAGCAGCAGCATCGAGCCGTATCCGAGCCGTGGAGCTGTATTCCGGGCGGGGCCGGCGGCCGTGGGGTGCTGTTCCAGCAGGGTGTTGATGTCTGCGGGCCCTTCCTCAGTGCGCGGGGAAATGAGCCAGCCGGTCAGGGCCAGGCCACTGCCGAGCAGCACCATGGTGACGGCCAGCAGACGGTTTTCCAGTTTGCTGGGTCTTTTCTTGAGATGACCGAAACCCCGACTGCTCATGTAGAGCAGCACGCCGGTGGTGATGCATCCTGCACCGAGCAGGATGACCGCCAGTGCGGTGAGACTCCCAGCCATCAGACGCTCCGTGCCTGAATACACTTTTTCTTGTTATTGCCGCTAAGCCTGGCATCGGGCGGGGCGGTTATCCTCACACCCCGGATCATATTCTAGACCATGGGCAACGATATATTCATGACCAAGCACCGCGGATCACCCACCGGCCCGGCAGGTCGGCGATGAACCCGCTGAGTTTCCCTCTGGCGATGGTCGCTGCCGCCTTGCTGCTGCGGGTACTGATGCGGATGGCCGGGCACCTGGGACTCCTCGACCAGCCCGGCTGGCGCAAGGGACATGCGGCGGCGATCCCTGCGGTGGGTGGAGTGGCGATCTTCCTCGCTTTCGTCTTCGGCCTGCTGATCAGCGAGGTGCCCCTGGGCAGCCTGCGGGCCTATGCCACCGCTGCCGGACTGATCGTGGTGGTGGGCTTTCTCGACGACATGCAGGAGTTACCGTCCAGTTCACGTTTTGCGGTGCAGATCGCGGCTGCCCTGCTGATGGTGTACTGGGGTGGTCTGCGGCTTGAGGATCTCGGTCATCTGGTATCCACCACGGCCACGGTGAGGCTTGGGTTCTGGTCAGCCCCCCTGACGGTGTTTGCCGTGGTCGGCGTGATCAATGCGGTGAACATGATCGACGGCATGGACGGTCTGGCCGGTGGTGTCAGCCTGACGGTGCTGCTGGCGCTGCTCTATCTCGTCGGACCCGGCGCCGGGATGGTATTCCAGATTCTGCTGCTCCTGGTACTGGTGCTCGGCGTATTCCTCTATTACAACCTGCCGCGTGGCGAGACGGGCCGGGCCAGGGTCTTTCTCGGCGATGCCGGTAGCATGTTCATCGGTTTCACCATTGCCTGGTTTCTGGTGGTCCTCACCCAAGGTGACGCAGCCCCGCTGCAGCCGGTGACGGCACTGTGGTTACTCGGCCTGCCGCTGCTCGATACGGTGGGCATCATGCTGCGTCGTATGTTGCGTGGGCGCTCGCCCTTTGCGGCAGACCGTGAACACTTGCATCACCTGCTGCTGGCACTGGGCATGCGGCCGCAGACGGCATTGCTGGTCCTGCTGACGATCAGTCTGCTGCTGGCTGCGCTGGGTATCGCAGGCCAGCGGGCCGGTGTCCCCGGGCCGCTCATGTTCAGTGCCTTCCTGGGGTTGTTCGCGGTCTATTTTCTCGTCACGTGGCGGGCGTGGCGGCGTGGCCGCCTCCTTGGCAGGCCGCTGGAGCGCCGCTCCCTGCGCGAGCGGCGCCAGGGAACCGACCCGGCATATCAGGGGCCGGAACGGCGCATCGGTCCGCGCCGTGCCGGCGAGCAGGGGCCGTCTCAGTGATGGCTGCGTTTCTGTCGCCACCAGTGATCGACGATCGAGGCGGCATCGAAATCGGGAACGCCACGCCGCCAGCTCTTTGCCAGCGGGGCATCGTTGCTGGCCGGTGTCGGGTCCGGCGCATAGACCTGGAAGCGGGTCGGCAGGGGCGTCGCCTCACCCAGCACGATGGCCTCCCCGCGACGCAGTGACACCAGGGTGTCGGCCAGTCCCTTCTCGCCCTCCGGCATCAGGCGTTGGATATAGCGCTGGTCGTCCGGGTTGGTGATTCGCAGACAGATGAAGTTGCCGCACTGGGAAAGCACCGTCTCCGACAGTTCCAGGGGCCGCTGGCTCACCACGCACAGACCGATCGCATACTTGCGGCCCTCCTTGGCGATGCGTTCGATGACCTTGCGGGTACCCTGGTGGGCGGTGTCGGTCTCGCGGGGGATGTACTGGTGAGCCTCCTCGCACACCAGCACGATGGGGAATTCATGGCGGCGCGGATTCCAGTAATTGAATTCGAATGCCAGCCGGCCGATCTGCGCCGAGATCAAGGGACGCACGTCGGCAGGTACACCGCTGAGGTCGATGATGTTGATCGGCCGCTGTGGCTTGCTCAGGCCGACAAAATCCTCCAGCAGTTCCACCAGGCTGGCAGAGGATAGACGCTTTTTCGGCTTGAACAGAAAATCGTAGCGGGCATCGTTGTACATCGCCTGAAAGCGCACCAGAAACTCGTCGAAGGCGCCATACAACGGACCCTTTTCCTTGCCGAAGTCGACCAGCTGTTCGTTTGCCTTCTTGAACTGCAGGAACAGTTCCTTGATGTTGAAGTACACCGGCGAGTCCACCGACAGCTGGCTCAGCGCGAGGTCGGCATTGGCCTTCTTGCGCAGTGCGAACAGGGCCTCGCGCATGAAGGACATCTGCACCGAGGCATTCGGGTCCTTGCGGTCGATCAGAAGGTCCACCAGCTCGCCATAGCTGAGCAACCAGTAGGGAATCTCCAGTTCGTAGGCATCGAGGTGCTTGGCCATGTCGCTTGGAAAGGCACTGTGCAGACGGCCGTCGCTGTCGCGCCAGCCGTATTCGCCGTGCACATCCAACAGGATGATGTGGGCATGGGGCAGGGCGGCGACCGTGCGCTGCAGCAGGCTGGTCACGGTCCAGGACTTGCCGGAGCCGGACTGGCCGAGGATGGCAAGATGGCGGTTGAACAGCGTGGTCGGGTCGAGATAGACCTTCAGTTCCGGCCGGTTGCTCAGTCGGCCCAGGTCGAGTCCGCTGGTGCGGTAGCGGTCGAACAGCGCCTCCAGCTGACCGGCGGTCACCAGGTGCACCTCGGCACCGACCACCGGGAAGCGCGCCACCCCGCGGGTGAAGCCGCCATCCTTGCCGATCTCGCCCAGCGGCAGCAGATCGATGTGGCGGTCGAGGATTCTCGGGTCAGCAGCATTGGGGGTCGACCACATGCGCGTCACCTGCGCCAGCAGCAGGATGCCCTTGGAGCGGACGGCCACGTTGGAGCCGATCTGACCGACACTGATCTCTTCCATGCCGAGACGCACCGAGGATTGGAAACCCTCGGCATCGCCCAGCAGGGTGGCGGTCAGCTGGCTTCCTGTGACTTCGGTGATGTGGCCGATGAGGCTGGCGTCCTTTTCAGACATATCGCTTATCCGTTTTAATTGTGATGAAGCCCGCGATTGGGTACCTGATCATAAGGTAAAGGTAGATTGCATCACAAAATACGATGTTTGAAATGTGATCTCAGCTGCGCCATGGCAGCAGGCAGGGCGCACGCTGTCCTCAAGCGAGCAGCAGCCGCAGCGCGATGGCGATACTCACCATCACCAGCAACGGCCGGATCACCCGGCTGCCATGACGGATAGCGAGGTGGGCGCCCAGCCAGGCACCGCCGGCCTGGGCGGCCCCCATCGCCAGACCCAGCCACCACAGCACGTGGCCAGCAGAGGCGAAGAACAACAGCGCTGCCAGGTTGCTGGTAAGGTTGAGCAGCTTGGTGCCGGCGGTGGCCTGACGCAGATCGGTACCCAGCAGCAGCACGAAGGCGGCGGCGAAGAAGGTGCCGGTACCCGGCCCGAAAAAGCCGTCATAGAACCCCACCCCGCTGCCGATGACGAAGGCGAACAGGCCGAATCCCATGCGCTGCCGCGCCCGGCGTCGATCAAGATCCGGCGCAAACAGGAAATACAGGGCGATTACAATCAACAGTACAGGCATCAGGTGGGTCAGCAGGGCCGCATCGAGCTGCTGCACACAGAGGCTGCCCAGGGCGGACCCGGCAAAGGTCCAGGCGATGGCCGGCCAGAAGCGGGATAACTGCAGATGGCCACGCCGGATGAAATGCCAGGAGGCGCTGAAGGTGCCGAAGCTGCCCTGCAGCTTGTTGGTGGCCAGCGCCTGGACCGGCGGCAGCCCGGCCCACAGCAGCGCGGGCAGGGTCAACAGGCCGCCGCCACCGGCGATGGCATCCACCAGCCCGGCGAGGCCGGCGATGGCGATCAGGAGCAGCGCCACCTCGGGGCTGAAGATATCCATGGGCATCCCGTGCAGAAAAGGCAATTGTAGGTGAACTGATGGACATGATGGTGGGTGATATCGGCGGCACCAACGCCAGGCTGGCCTGGGCGTCCTGGCGGGACGGTGCGCTGCAGCTCGACGGCATCCGCATCTTCCGAAGCGCAGACTTCACGGATTTTGGCGACATCCTGCGCAGCTTCGTTGATGGCCGAAGCGTGGAGCATGCCTGCATCGGGGTGCCGGGACCCGTGCACGACAATCATTGCAGGGTCACCAACCTCCCCTGGGAGCTCGACGGTGACCGTCTCGCCCGTTCACTGGGGCTCGGCAGGGTGACGCTGATCAACGACCTGCAGGCGGCCGCCTCCGGGCTCGATGCCGTTCCGCCCGCACACCTGCGACTGCTCAGCCCGGGCGAGGCGGTGAGCGGTGGCAACCAGGCGGTGATCGCGCCGGGCACCGGCTTGGGGGAGGCGGGCAGGGTGTTCGATGGCAGGCGCTACCGGGCCCATGCCACCGAGGGCGGACATGCCAGCTTTGCGCCCTTCGACCGGCAGACCTTCGCGCTGCAGCAATGGCTCGCCGACCGCCATGGCCACGTCAGCTGGGAGCGACTGCTGTCGGGTCCGGGGCTCAGTGCCATCGATCAGTTTCTCGCCACCGCGGACGACCCGGCCGCCAAACCCCGCGATGCGGCATTGATCGATGCGGCCGACAAGGCAGGTGAAACGCGGGCGCATCGGGCGTTGCAGCTGTTCGTCTCCCTGCTGGGCAGGGAGGCGGGCAATCTCGCGCTGAAGTGGATGGCGACGGGCGGACTCTACTTGGCGGGCGGCATCGCGCCCCATATCGGCGACCGGCTGCTCGACTACGGGCTGCGCGAGGCCTATCTGGACAAGGGGCGGATGCGCCCGCTGCTGGAACAGATCCCCTTCCAGCTGGTCAGCGACCCCTATCTCGCCTTGCGCGGCGCTGCGATGTACAGTGCGTCCCTCGATTGAACCGCGGGGACCGGCAGCGGCCGCATGGCAATGACAGCTCTGAAACTTACCGATCTGCGCAAGGTGTACGGCAGCGGCTTCGAGGCACTCAAGGGTATCGATCTGGAGGTGGCCGAGGAGGATTTCTTCGCCCTGCTCGGTCCCAACGGTGCCGGCAAGTCCACCGCCATCGGCATCATCAGTTCGCTGGTCAACAAGAGCGCGGGCCGCGTCGAGGTATTCGGGCACGACCTGGACAGCGACCGTGAAGCGGTGCAGTCGTGCATCGGACTGGTGCCGCAGGAGTTCAACTTCAACCAGTTCGAGCCGGTGCTGGAGGTGGTGATCAACCAGGCCGGCTTCTATGGTATTCCCCGGCTGGAGGCACGCCGGCGCGCCGAGCGTTATCTCAAGCAGCTCGACCTGTGGGACAAGCGTGACAGTGAGTCCCGCCAGCTTTCCGGCGGCATGAAGCGGCGGTTGATGATCGCCCGTGCGCTGGTGCATCAGCCGCGGCTGCTGATACTCGACGAGCCGACCGCCGGTGTGGACATCGAGATCCGGCGGTCGATGTGGGAATTCCTGCGCGGCATCAACCAGCAGGGGGTGACCATCATCCTCACCACCCACTACCTGGAAGAGGCCGAGAGTCTGTGCCGCCACATCGGCATCATCAATCACGGCGAGATCATCGAGTACAGCAACATGGCCGAGCTGCTGCGCCGTCTGCACCTCGAGACCTTCGTGCTCACCCTTGCCGAGCCCGTCCTGGTCGCACCGGAGATCGAGGGGTATCCCATCACCCGGGTCGACGAGACCACCCTCGAGGTCATCGTTGCCCAGGAGCGCGGCATCAACCGCCTGTTCGCTGCCCTCGACGAGCACGGCATCCAGGTGCAGAGCCTGCGCAACAAGCAGAACCGACTCGAACAGCTGTTCATGGACCTGCTCAGTGAAGCCAATGCGCTGCGTCGCCAGGAGCCGTGCCCATGAGTCGGATCAGCCGTTACCGCGTTGCCTTCAATACCATTCTGTTCCGTGAGGTGCTGCGTTTCTCGCGTATCTGGGTGCAGACCATCCTGCCGCCGGCGATCACCATGGCCTTGTATTTCATTATCTTCGGCAAGCTGATCGGCGAGCGGATCGGCGAGATGGACGGCTTCCGCTACATCGATTTCATCGTCCCCGGGCTGATCCTGATGTCGGTGATCTCCAACAGCTACGCCAATGTGGTGTCGAGCTTCTACAGCAGCAAGTTCCAGCGCCACGTGGAGGAACTCATCGTTGCACCGGTGCCGGACTGGGTGGTGCTGGCCGGTTACGTCGGCGGCGGTGTGGCGCGCGGACTGGTGGTGGGCATCGTGGTGACCGCGGTATCGATGTTCTTCACCGATCTGCACATCCACAGCTACGGCATCACCCTGACCGTGTTCGTGCTGACCTCCATCCTGTTCGCCACGGCCGGCTTCATCAACGCGGTCTATGCCAACAGTTTTGACGACATCACCATCATCCCGACCTTTGTGCTGACCCCGCTGACCTACCTCGGCGGCGTGTTCTATTCGATCCAGCTGCTGCCCGACTTCTGGCAGCAGGTGTCGTTGGCCAACCCGGTGCTCTACATGATCAATGCCTTCCGTTACGGCCTGCTCGGCGTTTCCGACATCCCGCTCACCCTGGCACTGGGACTGATCGTGTTGTTCATCGTTGCGCTGCTGGCCTACAGCCTGTGGCTACTGCGCCGGGGCGTGGGTATCAAGAGCTGATGGCGGTGGCGCTGCCAGCGGTACCGGACAGGCGCAGCACCTGGAGCTGGATCCTCTACGACTGGGCCAACTCGGCCTTTGCCACCACGGTGATGGCCGGTTTTTTTCCGGTGTTCTACAAGACCTACTGGGCGGCTGACCTGGCCGTGACCGAGAGCACCCGCTGGCTCGGCTATACCACCGGGGGTGCCAGCCTGCTGGTGGTGCTGCTGGCGCCTTTTCTCGGCGCGCTGGCAGACCAGGGCGGGCTGAAGAAACGCCTGCTGCTGGCCTTCGCCGGCCTCGGCGTGGGCAGCAGTGCAGCGCTCTACCTGATCGGTCAGGGCGCCTGGGAGCTGGCGCTGCTGGTCTATCTGCTGGGCATCATCGGTTTCTCCGGCAGCAATATCTTCTACGACGCACTGCTGATGGATGTGTCCACCGAGGACCGGCTGGAACGGGTCTCGGCCCAGGGCTTTGCCTTCGGCTATCTCGGTGGAGGGATCCTGTTCGCCTGCAATGTCTGGATGGTCAGCGAACCGGCCGTATTCGGCCTGGCCGATGCCGCCGAGGCCGTACGGCTGTCGTTTCTCAGTGTCGCGTTGTGGTGGGGCCTGTTCAGCGTGCCGTTGCTGTTGTTTGTCCGGGCACGGCCGCAGCCTGGAGCGCACCGCCGGGGTCGGCACCTGCTGGTCGACAGCGTGCGCCAGCTGGCTCAGACCCTCCGTCACCTGCGAGCCAACCGCAGCGCCTTCATTTTCCTCATCGCCTATTGGCTGTATATCGACGGCGTCGATACCATCGTGCGCATGGCGGTGGACTATGGCCTGAGCATCGGCCTGGAGGCGACGGACCTGCTGGCGGCGCTGCTGCTGACCCAGTTCGTCGGCTTTCCGGCGGCCCTGGTGTTCGGTCATGTCGGCGGACGCTACGG
>JANTHH010000021.1 GCA_024762485.1 Chromatiales bacterium | reverse complement strand
TCGGGGCCGCCCAGTGTCTCGATCAGCTGCCCGTCTGCACTGTATATCTGTGCCAGCTGCAGTTCCCAGGTGAGTTGCAGTTGGCCCCAGTGCCGGCGCAGCCGTTCCCCAAGTTGGGCGACGGAATCGGACGTGTCTGCCTGCGGATTGTCGAGCAGGGGCAGGGTCTCCACCAGTTGTATCAGCTTTTGCGACGAGGCCTGGCTGAGGCCGCTGAGGATGCGCTGCTGCTCCTGGTGGAACTCCAGGCGCTGCTGGGCCAGCTGCGCCTCGAAGTGCAGATAGCTGACGAGGGAGATCAGGCCGTAGGTGATGGCCAGGACGAGTCCGAAGATAATGGCGACCTGCCATTTCAGACTGAGTGTGCGGTGTGGCCGGGTCGGGCTGTCCATGGGATGCTCCTGTATTACCCGGGGTCAGAAACGATACGATACTTCGGCGCTGAACATGTTCCAGATGCGCTCGGTCGGCTGCGGGTTGTCCGGCACGGCCAGCCAGGCCGTGCCGTCAACATGGTGGAATTCCCCGCTCACCATCCATTGCCGGTGCGGCAGCCAGCGCAGCCCCACGGTCCAGTCCTTGGCGAAGCGGCTGTATGCCGGTCCACCGGTGGCTGCAGCATAGGCGCTGCCGTCCTTGTCGTTTCTGTCCGTATACAGGACATCGTAGCGCATCAGGCCCTGCCAGGCCGGATTGAAGCGATAGATCCCCTGCAGGTAATAACTTTCGCCGATGAAGCGGGTCTCAGTGGGAGTGATCCCGGACAGGCGTGTCGAGCGGGTGGCCATCTCGCTGGTCAGCTCCCAGTCGCCTGCGTCGTACTGGATGGACAGTACCAGGGGCTTGAAGCGCATGTCGCCCGCGCCGAACGGATCCGGCGAGCCCGGCTTGTACTGGAGGTCAGCGATACCATAGGTCAGTGCCACGGTCAGGCCATCCTGACCGTCGAACAGCAGGCGGGCGGCATAGGAGACCTCGCTGTCCAGCCGGCCGGGGGCGTCGAGGCCGAAGACCGCATACTCCAGGCCGCCTGTCTGCAACTGGCCTATCCCCAGCTGGAACGAGAGCAGATTGTCATCGATCAGCCGGTCCATGTAGATCTGGCCGCCATCCGCGGACAGCGCGAGTTGGCGTGTGCGGTCGAAATAGATGCTCTGCGGCAGGAAGATCGAGGGGCGGGTGAAGGGGACGTCCCGGGTCTCGTTATAAAGGCCGAAGGGGATCTTGACACGCCCCAGTCGCAGGCCGGCCTGGCTGACGGTGTTGGAGATGGCGTTGAGGTCCGCGAGGGCGTAATCGACGCGGATGTCGCCGTCGTCGGTCTCGCCGGCACGCCGTGACATCAACTGCCCGGCAAGCTGCAGGTTGGAGAGGGGGCGGATGGAGGCGTTGATGCCGATCTCGTGGAAATCGAGGCTCCCCGATGCGCTGTTGCCATAAAAGTTGTTGGTGTCCGTCTTGATGTAGCCCTGGCCGATGAACCCCTGGTACTGGAAGCTGTCGAGCCAGTCATTGGCCTGCGTGGCGCCCCCTGCCAGCAGGGTCAGTAGCGCCACCAGGCTGCGTTGCAGTGGCTTACTCAACCGTGATTTCACGAACACTGTCATCGATCATGTCCTTTTCGAGATAGCCGATGGCGCCGGGTGTGGTGGCAACCATCGTGCGCATTTCCAGCTCATTGCCGACTTGTGTGGGGGCCTGGCCAAGGCCGGCATAGACCAGGCGGTCCCATGCACTGCGCAGGCGATGGGGATAGAGGCCGAGGATCTGCCGGGTGAAGCGCTGATGCAGGGGGTGCTGGTCATCCAGCACGAAGACGCGGATCGGCTCGCCGTTGTCCCAGTTGCGCAGACGCATGCTTAAGATCGCCCGCAGGGTGGATTTGTCGATGCGCTCTATGGGGACATCCGGGTTGACGATGACTTCCTGTGCAGAAGATGCCGGGCTGAAGATGAGGGCCGCGAGCAGCAGGCATGCCAGCCAGGCAGCACGGTACCCGGCCGGGCGCGCGAGGCTGGCAGAGGGTTGCTGCATACCACGGGCTGACTCACGTCCAGGTAGGGCCATGTGGCGAGGGTAGTTCAGATGCACTTTGTCGACCAAGCAAAAGAGGATTGGCGTTTCCGGTTATGTGCGGTAGCGACCATTTTTCCCGGGGCTTGAGGCGCAAGAGGGGTCAGGACTGATTTTTCTGCCGCGGACGCTCGAGAATGACCACCTCGACCTGCCGTGTGCTGCCGGCGTGAACCACGTCCAGGGTGACCTTTGTGCCCGGGGGTCGCGAGGTGATCCAGTTCATCAGCGCCACCACGTCGCGGGTCGGTTCACCATTGGCGCCGACGATGACGTCGCCCGGCACTATGCCTGCCTCGGCCGCCGGCCCGCCGGGTTGACTGGCGGCGACCAGCACCCCCTGTTCGACCGGCAGGTTCATGGCCTTGGCCAGTGCCGGGGTGAGCTGCCGGCCGGAGATGCCGAGCCAACCGCGAATCACCCGGCCGTGGCGGACGATCTCACGCATCACCGCCAGGGCCAGCTCGCTGGGGATGGCGAAACCGATCCCCTGGGAACCGCCACTGCGGGAGAAGATGGCGGTGTTGATGCCGATCACCTCGCCGCGGGCGTTGATCAGCGCGCCACCGGAATTGCCGGGATTGATGGCCGCGTCGGTCTGTATGAAGTTCTCTTCCTGGGCCAGGCCGAGCTGGCTGCGCCCGGTGGCGCTGATGATGCCCAGGGTGACCGTCTGGCCAACGCCGAAGGGGTTGCCGATGGCCAGCACCACGTCACCGACACGCAGCTGGCCAGAGCGCCCGACCCTGGCGACGGGCAGGCCCGCCTCGGCCACCTGCAGCACGGCGAGGTCGGTGTCGGGGTCGGTACCGATCACCCGGCTGGTCAGCTGCTGGCCGTTGTCCAGCAGCACGGCGACCTCGCTCGCCCCCTCGATGACATGATTGTTGGTCAGCACGTAGCCCTCACGATCGACGATCACCCCCGAGCCCAGGCTCTGCTCGCGGCGGATGCGCGGCTTTGAATTGCCGGTGCCGAAGAAGCGCTGGAAGAAGGGGTCGTCGAAGACCGCCGGGGGGCCCTCCTCGGTGAACTTGGTGGCATAAATGTTCACCACCGAGGGTGCGGCGGCGTCCACCGCCGGGGCATAGCTCTGGGGTGCGGGAGGTGTGCTGCCGAGGCCGGGCAGTTGCCCCCTGACGAGGAGGATGATGAAGGCCGCCGCCAGTCCCGTGGCCACGGCGGTCGAGAGGAAGCGCAGGGACGGGTGGATATTCATTGCGGGTATACCCTAACATGGCCCCCCTGGGCTGTCAGACGCGCTTATACCCATGATTGAAATGCCACAGCTGCTCGACTATTGCGAACGCCGGTTGCAGCCGGGACGGTTCAACGACTACTGCCCGAACGGCCTGCAGGTCGAGGTCAGCGGCCAGGTGCGGCAACTGGTGACGGGGGTGACCGCCAGCCTGGCGCTGATCGAGGCTGCGGCCGCGGCCGGTGCGGACACCCTGCTGGTGCATCACGGCTATTTCTGGAAGGGCGAGGAGTCCGCGCTGACGGGCGTCAAGGGGCGGCGTGTCCGTGCACTCTATGAACACGGCATCAATCTCATGGCTTATCACCTGCCACTCGATGCCCACCTCGAACTCGGCAACAACAGCCGGCTCGGTGCCCGCCTGGGCCTTGCCGGCTCCCCGGTCGATGAGGACGGGCTGCTCTGGGTGGCGGACCTGCCACAGGCCACCAGCGGCCGGTCGCTGGCGGGGGTCATCGCCGAGGCCCTGGATCGCCAGCCCCTGCACATCGACCTGGCACGGCCGGTGGTGCGCGTCGGCTGGTGCACCGGTGGTGCGCAGAGTTATATCGGACAGGCCGCAGCGGCCGGTTGCGATGCCTTCATCTCCGGCGAGATCTCGGAGCAGACCACCCACCTCGCCCGCGAACTCGGGCTGCATTATTTCGCCGCCGGTCACCACGCCACCGAGCGCTATGGCGTGCAGGCGCTCGGTGACGACCTGGCGGATGCCTTCGACATCGAGCATCGCTACATCGAGATCGACAATCCTGCCTGAGGCGGCCACCCGGACCCTGGTTTTATTGCTTCAGGGCAAATCAATCGCGGATTGCAGTGCGGCGGAGGCTCGTCAACCTTGACCCTCTGGGGGCATTCATAGAGAATGCGCGGTCATTTCTGGGGCGCAGCAGCCTTTCATCGGCGCCGGGCCCCGCAGAACCAGTTTCTTTTTTGAAGTGACTGCTCACCGGAGGACTTTCCATGAGCGCAGAAGGTGCTGACCTCAAAAAGCGCCGCTTCCTGATCGCCGCAACGTCGGTGGTGGGTGCGGTGGGTGCCGGCTTCGCAGCCGTGCCCTTCATTGCTTCCTGGCAACCATCAGAACGGGCCAAGGCCCTGGGTGCCCCGGAGGAGGCGGACATCAGCAAGCTGGAGCCGGGCGCCCTGATGCGCGTCAAGTGGCGCGGCAAGGTGTGCTGGATCGTGCACCGCACCGAGGAGAATCTTGCCGACCTCAAGACCAACACCGACATCCTGGTCGATCCGAACTCCGAGGTTGACCATCAGCCTGCGTACTGCAAGAACGCGTTCCGCTCGATCAAGCCCGAGTACCTGATCGCCGTCGGCATCTGCACCCATCTGGGCTGCTCCCCGACCTACCGCCCCGATGTCGGCGCCGCGGACCTGGGTGGCGACGTCTGGAAAGGTGGTTTCTTCTGCCCCTGTCATGGTTCCAAGTTCGACCTGGCGGGACGCGTGTTCAAGGGTGTGCCGGCACCGACCAATCTGGTCATCCCACCGCACATGTACCTGTCCGATACCCAGGTGGTGATCGGTGAAGACGGAGGTGCTGCATGAGCCTGATCAACTGGATCGATGAGCGTTTCCCGCTCACCAAGGTGTGGAACGAACACCTGGCGCAGTACTACGCGCCGAAAAACTTCAACTTCTGGTACTTCTTCGGTTCGCTGGCCATGCTGGTGCTGGTCAACCAGATCGTCACCGGTCTGTGGCTGGCGATGATGTACAAGCCGGATGCCAATCTGGCCTTCGGTTCCGTCGAGTACATCATGCGCGACGTGGACTGGGGCTGGCTGATCCGTTACATGCACTCCACGGGCGCCTCGGCCTTCTTCCTGGTGATCTACCTGCACATGTTCCGCGGCCTGATGTACGGCTCCTACCGCAAGCCGCGGGAACTGCTTTGGATCATCGGCGTGATCATCTACCTGGCGATGATGGCGACGGCCTTCATGGGCTATCTGCTGCCCTGGGGTCAGATGTCCTACTGGGGTGCCCAGGTCATCGTCAACCTGTTCGCCGCCTTCCCGTTTGGCATCGGTGAGCCGCTGTCGATCTGGATCCGTGGTGACTATGTCATCTCCGACGCCACCCTGAACCGCTTCTTCGCGCTGCACTTCGTGTTGCCCTTCGTGCTGGCTGCCCTGGTGTTCCTGCACATCGTGGCACTGCACAAGGTGGGTTCGAACAACCCGGACGGCATCGAGATCAAGAAGAACAAGGACGAGAACGGTATCCCGCTGGACGGCATCCCCTTCCATCCTTATTACTCCGTGAAAGACATCATGGGTGTGGTGGTGTTCATCGCCCTGTTTGCCGCGGTGGTGTTCTTCTGGCCCGATTTCGGTGGCCTGTTCCTGGAGCCGCCGAACTTCGAGCCGGCGAACCCGCTGAAGACGCCCGAGCACATCGCCCCAGTGTGGTACTTCACCCCGTTCTACGCCATGTTGCGAGCTGTTCCGCCCATGTTCGGTTCCCAGTTCCCGGGGGTTGTGGTGATGTTTGCGGCCATCCTGGTGATGTTCTTCCTGCCCTGGCTGGATCGCAGCCCTGTGAAGTCCATCCGCTACAAGGGTCTGCTGTTCAAGATTGCATTGGCCATTTTCTCGGTGTCCTTCGTGGTTCTGGCCTGGCTGGGCATGCAGCCCGCCACCCCGGGGTCGACGCTGGCGGCGCAGATCTTCACCGCGCTGTACTTCGCGTTTTTCCTGCTGATGCCGATCTACACCAAGATCGACAAGACCAAGCCCGTTCCGGAGAGGGTGACCAAATGAAAAAGTTGATCGCAATCCTTTCTTTGGCGTTGCTCCCGCTGTCCGCCATGGCTGGCGGAGGCGAGGTGCACCTGGACGAGGCCAACATCGATCTGGCCAACCACGCGGCCATCCAGCGTGGTGCCAAGACCTTCGTCAACTACTGCATGGGCTGTCACTCGGCCCAGTACTTCCGCTACAGCAAGTTGACCGAGGTGGGTCTGACCGAGCAGGAGATCAAGGACAACCTGATGCTCGGCGGGGGCAAGATCCGTGACCAGATGACCATCGCCATGTCGCCGGCCGACGCGGCCGAGTGGTTCGGTGCGCCGCCGCCCGATCTGACCCTGATCGCCCGCGTCAAGCATGACGGCGCCGACTGGCTGTACAGCTACCTGCGCAGCTTCTACGTGGATGATTCACGTCCCATGGGCGTCAACAACACGGTCTTCCCCAATGTCGGCATGCCGCACGTGCTGGCCGATCTGCAGGGTGTGCAGAAGGCGGTCTACAAGGAAGTGAAGCACGGTGACAAGACCGAGCACGTGGTCGATCACCTGGAGCTGGTCGAGCCCGGTTCCATGACACCCGCCGAGTACGACGCCACGGTGCGTGATCTGGTGACCTTCCTGGTGCACGTGTCCGAGCCGATGAAGCTCGAACGCCAGCGCCTGGGCATCTGGGTATTGCTGTTCCTCGGCGTGCTGTTCGTCCTGGCCTACCTGCTGAAGAAGGAATACTGGAAAGATATTCACTGATCACAGACAGGCAGTAAAACGGGGGGCGCACGGTTTTGTTATACTGTGCGCCCCTTTTGTTTGTTCCGGCCAAGCGGTTCTGATTTCCCAGGAGAAAACTGGATGGCGGTTGTAGCTCCAAAGCGTTCTGTAATGACCCTGTTTTCCGATCCCTCCGATCTGCACAGCCACCGTGTACGCATGGTACTGGCGGAGAAGAACGTCACCTGCGACATCGTCGATGTCGATCCGCTGAATCTGCCGGAGGACGTCATGGATCTCAATCCCTACGGCAACGCACCGACACTGGTGGATCGGGACCTGGCGCTCTACGACTCGCGCATCATCATGGAGTACCTGGACGAGCGCTTCCCGCACCCGCCGCTGCTGCCGGTCGATCCGGTGTCGCGCGCCAGCTCCCGCCTCTACATGTACCGCGTCGAGAAGGACTGGTACGCACTGGCCGACCAGATCATGGCCGGCGGCAAGCCTGCCACCAAGGCACGCAAGGAGTTGAAGGAGGCGCTCACCACCTCCGCTCCCATCTTCGCCGCCAAGCCCTTCTTCATGAGCGACGAGTTCTCGCTGGTCGACGCCAGCATCGCCCCGCTGCTGTGGCGCCTGCCGAAGCTGGGCGTGGAGCTGTCCGGCCAGGCCGAGAAGGTGCTCAACACCTATGCCGTGCGTATCTTCACGCGCGATGGCTTCGTGCGGAGTCTCACCGAGACCGAACGCGAGATGCGCCAATAACACCGGCCGTGACCTCCAACCGCCCCTACCTGCTGCGCGCGCTCTACGAGTGGATCGTCGACAACGGTCTCACCCCGCACCTGCTGGTTGATGCAAAGGCCGAGGGTGTGCAGGTGCCCATGGACTATGTCGAGGATGGTCGCATCGTCCTCAACGTCGCTCCCGGCGCGGTGCGTGATCTCGTGATGGGTAACGACGAGGTCAGCTTCGGCGCCCGCTTCGGTGGCAGGCCGATGACGGTGATCCTGCCGATCAGTGCGGTGCTCGGGATCTATGCCCGTGAGAATGGCCAGGGGATGCTGTTCCCCGAAGAAGAAGTCGATGACACCACGCCGGAACCACCCGAGCCATCAACGCCGAGTCCCAAGCGGCCGGGCCTGAAGGTCGTCAAGTAAGCAATCAGTCGCCAGGTCGTCGCGGGAAGCGGATAACCTTGGCGGTCTGCTGCTCCGGCGCGGTGCTGCCACTCCTTGCCGCTGCCTCCTCATCCTGTTTCGGCAGGCCCAGGTCCATGGCCTCGACCCGCGTCCCGATCAGCAGCACGTAGCCCTGCCGGCGCCCCATGTCCCCGATGCTGTAGTCGACCGTGAACAGTCGACGGATCCTCAGTCCATTGGCTGTCCAGCGAAGGCCGGTACGCCGCAGCGTCACCGTCTCATCGAGAAACTGGATGCCGTGCCGCTGGCAGAGGGTCCGTGCAATACCGGTGGCAAGCTCACGGGCACGGGCACTGTCGAGCCAGTACCAGGCCGCTACTGCAAACAGGCAAAGGGCGATAAGATAGGCCATGAAGTACGCTCGCCTATCGAGCGGCTGGTGTGGGGTGAAGGTGCCTGGATAGCCGGCGCACTGCACACGCTGGCGCAAGAAGCTGAGTGCAAGGGTGCGGGGGTGTCTGAAGAGGGTTCATCCCGTTGGCCTTGTTCGTTTGTGCCGTTATTGGCAGGACGCGTGTAAAGAATTCATGCCCGCCTATTCTGAGGGCAGGGCTGGTCAGACATCAACCTGTGATACACCGGGCAGTGTCTTACAACGGGCAACAAGGACGGCGGTAGTGTTCGGAAAAATAAAAAGCAAGGCCGTGGCGGGTTATGGGAAGATCAGGACATCCATTTTGCGCAGATGGTTCGACTGGCGCTGCCGCAGGGTTCTGGATGCCCCGCCCGCCACCATCACGGAGGATGGCGGGTTCGTCGTCCTCACCATGACCTGTCACCGCGACCTCATCCAGTACCTGGTCGCAATCAAATCATTCACCCGCTATGCAAGCCCTCGCAAGGCCTATGTCCTTGATGATGGCAGCCTGACAGCCAAGGACAAGGCCATCCTGGCCAGGCATGTCCCCGGCATCGAAATCCTCACGCTGGACGACTTCTCCTCTGCATCGTGCCCACGCGGCGGTTGCTGGGAGCGCCTCCTCGCCGTGGCCGAACTGGCGAAGCATGATTATGTGGTGCAGATGGATGCTGACATACTCACCAGGGGTGAGATAGGGGAAGTTCTCGACTGTGTAAAGGGCCAGGCGAGTTTTGTCTTGTCGACCGGCCCGAGATTCAGGGGTTTCGAAACCATGGAGCAAAGGAACAGTGCGGCGAAGCAGGAACTTGCTGAGGGGGTGGTCTCGGATCATGTGCAGTTCTTGACCGAGTTGAACCTGGACAAGATCGCAAGCCATGAGAATATGAAGTATATCCGCGGATGTGCCGGATTTTCCGGCTTTGCGAAGCAGGGGGTAAGCCGAGATCTGATCGAGAGGGTGTCGTCACAGATGTACGATGCGATTGGCGAGAAATGGGCGGAATGGGGCAGTGAGCAAGTGATGTCGAATATCGTCGTGGCCAACCAGGAGGGCTCGGTGGTTCTGCCGCACCCGAAATACAGCAACTGCTACGAATACTCTGAGAGTGAAACAAAACTTATCCACTTTATCGGAATCTGTAGGTTCACGAGCGCTGACTATGCAAGCAAGGCGCACGATGCCGTTGCTGGGCTGCTGGCATGAAGGTCCACGTCGAGGCAATCGCGGGTCTGGTGAAGCGTGTTGTGTACACAACCTTGGGGTTCACTGCGTACCATGCCTTACCCCGGAAGAAGATCGTGGTGGTCCTCTCCTCCATGAGGTCAGGGTCAACCCTTCTGAAGACCCTGCTCGGTCAAGCGGACGATATTTCTCTGATGGATGAGTTTCATTTCGTCCCATATGCGAGATCGAACAGGTATTTTTTCTATTACCTTGTTTTCAGGCAGAGTAATAAACCGATTATTGTATTGAAGAAGCCCTATAACAATGTGGCTGAGCAGTTGCCAGACTACGGTGTTGTTCCAGCTGAAGATGCTTTATTTCTGATTCTTTTCAGGGGTCCGTACGAAACGCTTCTGTCTTTAAAGACCCTCCAGAAAAGAAAGGGCTACAGGGTGTTCAGTGATCAGGAGTGTGTTGATTACTGGTGTGATACGTATGAGGCGATATTTGACAATGTCGCTTTATCTGAGAGGTCGCTAATGGTGAGCTATGAGGACCTGACGGGTAATCCGGAGTGCGAGACGAAGGAAATGTTTTCCTTTATTGGCTCCCGGTCACAGGCCGGTGTCGAGGGGTATGGGGAATATGAATGGAAGCATGGCCGGGATGACGACTCAGACAAGATAAAGTCGCGGAAGGTTCATCGCGCTGTTCCAGCGGGGCCTGAGGTAGATCCAACCCTGTACCAGGCAATTCAGGACAGTAAAAGAGTTTCTGCGATCTATGGTCGGCTTCAAGATAAATATTCTCACCAAAAAAGCCAAGCGGGCACGCGAAACGTCAACGTGCCACCTGGAAAAACGGGTGTCGTATGAGATTTAGCATAGATGAACTCGTTGATCATCTGAGAATGAAGATAGATCAGTCATCTCATCGACGAAAGGGTCGTCGAATCGTGCATTTCATTCATATCGGGAAAACGGGCGGCTCTGCAATCAAATACGCCTTGAAAGATCATAAAATTTGTAAGGATTATGTGGTCTATACTCATCCTCACGGGTTCAACTTGAGAGATGTGCCAAGAGGTGATGCATTCATATTTTTTCTCAGGGATCCTATTTCTAGGTTTGTGAGTGGCTTTTATAGTCGGATGCGACAGGGTCGCCCTAAGTATTTTTCACCGTGGAGTCCCGGCGAAGAGAAGGCATTTGAGCAATTCGAAACCGCGGATTCCCTGGCTGGCGCTCTGTCTTCGGCAGATCCGGAGGTGCGGGATGCGGCAAGGGATGCCATGTGCTCGATCGAGCACGTAAAGGACTCCTACCTTAAGTGGTTTGAGAGTGAGGAGTATTTCCTTTCGCGATTGGACGATCTCTTTTTTGTTGGATATCAGGATAGTTTGTCAGCCGACTTCGAACAGTTGAAGCGGAAACTTGGGCTTCCTGATTGCGTAGGACTGCCAAGTGATGGCGTCATCGCACACAGATCGCTTGGATCAGAGGACAAATCTCTTGGTGAGCAGTCATTGGAGAATCTTAGATCCTGGTACAAGGCAGATTTCGACTTTCTGGCAATGACTAAAAAGTGTAAAGAAGGATCTTTGGGTGAGTCTAGGGTGGAAAGCTGATTGGTGTCTATCTTGATCATTAGGATTATTGCTATATGCGGGTGGGTGATATGGACTTCAAATCATTGATGCGTTTTCCTGCAATATTGTTGTTTGCGGCGATTTTGTTTTCTTGGGAATGTGCATATTCACGTGTATCTCATGATGGCAGTGGATCCACTACCATATTGGAAGAAAGTGCCGGGCGAATAATCTCGGGATCATTTACTTCCGCTGATGCCTATCTGCCTCATGGTGATGATGCACTTCGCCTTAGGAGCGATGCTCAATCAGGCAGGATACGTTTTTCTCCAGCCCTATCTAATGGTGCTTACTACGAGGTGTTTGTCTGGTGGCCATTTCATCGGGATGCACTCGAATCGAGTGAGCGTATCGTTTACGAGTTGCATGGAGACGATGGGCTCCAATCCGCCACGATGAGGCAGTTCATGCGTGGTGGGATGTGGCATTCACTTGGTATTGGACGCCATAGTATTCACCGTCCATTGTTCCTCGATATCGTGGTCAATGAAGGTAGTTCTGCGTTTGTCGATGCCGTCATGTTCAAATCTGTTGGCAAGCAGGGACGTGTGCTTTCCATTAAGACAGAAGAGCTCGGCCTCGCCGTTGTTGGGGATTCTTATGGGGAGTTTCTGAAGGTCCGGGGTGGCGTGCGGCCCTATCGTTGGGAAGCAACAAGGCCACTTCCGGAGGGCCTTTCCATAGATGAAGTTGACGGAAGGATCCATGGAAAGCCGAGGCTTGTGGGGAAGTCTGTCATCTCGCTAAGAGTAACCGATGCCAAGGGCGCAAGCTCGAAGCGTGAGTTTTCTTTTATTGTTCTTCCTGCCTCGGAAGGGGGAAGCCGTGGACACGGGACAACAAGTGAAGATAGCAAGCCAGTAACTACTGGATCCATGAGGGACGTGGGTTCTTCACCCATGGCGAAGACGGTACAGCCCACTGCTCTTGATCTGATTGCTGCAAGCGCAGATGGCGCTTGGA
The DNA here is from genome assembly GCA_024762485.1 of Chromatiales bacterium. Lineage (GTDB taxonomy): Bacteria > Pseudomonadota > Gammaproteobacteria > Chromatiales > Chromatiaceae > JANTHH01. The sequence continues at coordinate 7,768 of JANTHH010000021.1, read as the reverse complement.
TCAAAGTAAACGAAAATCTTTTCTCTGATGTTTGGGTGCCCGCTGAGCTTAGGCCACTACGCGGTGTCTCGAACCCGAACCCTTTTAAAATTATCGCTGCATGGAGTTCATTTGCTTGGGATTCAAGACGTGGTGACCTGATCCTCTATGGTGGCGGGCATGCAAACTATGCAGGTAATGAGGTGTACCGATTCAGAAGTTCCACCAGGAGGTGGGAGCGGGCTTCTCTGCCGAGCGAGGTTGTTCAGGATGAATCTGAGGTCTTTAATGCAATTGATGGTGCAGATGCGGCGCCCTCCTCAGCGCACACTTATGACAATAGTGTGTATTTGGAGGTTGCTGATCGATTCCTTACGTTTGGTGGGGCCGCCACCGATCATGGCGGTCCATATCAGCGGATCATTCAGAGCGCAGAAAATGAACTTGTGGGTCCTTATGCCTTTGATCCCTCAAAGGCTGATGGGCAAAAGGTAGGAGGAACAACGGGTTCTCATGTGCAGCGGATTTCAGAATTTCCAGATGTACTCGGTGGAGAGATGTGGCAAAACCGTGACATCTATCGCAATGTGTTGTCGGAAAGTGGTTTGCCACTACAATTTGTCAATTGTAATACTGCATATCAAAACGAGGCGGGTGTTGATGTTGTTTATCTTGCGGCCCGTAGAAAAGGAACAACGCAGAGATTATATAAATATACGGTTTCCAATGTCGATGATCCAAAACAAGATACCCTGGAGCTCGTGGGCACAGTTGTAGATGGTTTGATTGGTGGTGAATCAGTTGCAGCATTTTCCCCACATCTTAAGGCCTACGTGCGTTCCAATTATAAGAAGTTCAGTTACTGGGATCTCAATTCGGCAGGCACAAAAAATCGGGATAAGGTCTTCGTGCCAAATGATCCAACTGGCGAGCTTGCGGAACTCACGGGCTACGGCATGGATTATGATCCGATAAGACGCACTTTCCTTGTCTGGCCCACTGGCGGTGATGTCTGGGAGGTGACGCCGCCAGAAGTACTCTCTCCCGAAGGTTGGGAGGCAAGGAAATTAGTGCCTGCAGCGAATACACAGAGGCCATACTTTGGGGTTGGAACCGGCGTGCTCGGTAAATGGAAGTACGCCAAGGATCTTGGGGTGTTCGTGGCACTACAGGACAAGAATGAGGGAAATGTCTGGTTCTACAAGCCACATGGATGGGTGGACCCTAGGCATGACGTGGATGCTGATGGCATACGGGATGATTGGGAATCGCTATACGGCTTAAGTGCAAGCGATCCGAACGATGCCTGGCTCGATGATGATGGCGATGGTCTTGTCAATATCAAGGAATTCTATGCCTCAACCGACCCGACTTCCCTGGATTCTGACGGAGATGGGATGCCAGATGGCTGGGAGGTTCGTTTCGGCCTTGATCCGTTATCTTCTGCTGATGCCATTCTCGATGCAGATCAAGATGGGGTGTCAAATCTGGATGAGTTCATCAATGGCACTGACCCCACGCGGATAGAATCGGATACGGACGGTGATGGCATGCCGGATGCGTGGGAATCCGCGTATGGACTTGACCCATTCAATCCGGCGGACGCACTGGAAGACCCCGATGCGGATGGTTTGACCAACCTGGACGAGTTCGTAAGTGGGACTGATCCGTTGCGGATGGATACCGATTCCGATGGCATGCCCGATGGCTGGGAGATATCAAATGGTTTCGATCCTCTGGATCAGGCCGATGGGGCATTGGATTCCGATGGTGATGGACTGGATAACGTGACGGAATACGTGACTGGTACAAATCCGAGAAGCAATGACTCGGATGCAGACGGTATGCCCGATGGATGGGAGGTAGCCTTTGGTCTTTCTCCCCTTGATGCCAGTGATGCACTTCTGGATGGTGATGGTGACGGCCTGAGGAATCGGGAGGAATACCTTGCGGGAACGGACCCCCTCCGGGGCGATACGGATGGGGATGGCATGCCCGATGGATGGGAGATAAGTAATAGCTTGGATCCATTGGATCCTGCTGATGCTGCAAGTGACCCAGATGGTGATGGCCTGACCAACCTGGAGGAGTATCTGGGCGGAAGTGATCCGTGGGTGGCAGAGACAGGCAACCCGATACCACCAGGGCCTGATGCGGCCAATGCAGTTCTGAAACGCACTGAACTGAATGCTGAATGGAGGCGGGTGGCTACACCAGGAAGCATGGCGGATGGCGTCGCGATAGTCAGCCCCCTTAGCGGTATCGAGGACATACCAGGTGTGGTCGCTTTGTCGAATGTGGGTGGCGACGGCTTCGATATAAGGTTCAGGCCTTGGGACTATGTCGCCACCCAGCCAGCTAGCACTGACATTGGCTCTGTAGGCTATTTCGTCGGTGAGTCGGGCAGGTATGTTAGTCAGGGCACGAATTATGAGGTCGGGGCGGCAAATGTCCTGGCACCTGCCGGCTGGCATTCCGTTGCATTTTCATCCGCATTCAGCGGTGTGCCAAAGGTATTTGTCACGATTCAGGATCTCGCCGATGATGCGCCTCCAGTCGTGGCGCGAGTGCGAAATATTACCAGTGAGGGTTATGAGGTCGCACTCTTCTATGAAGAATCCTCTGCGGCACCGGCGCAAATCTTTGAGGTGGGTTACCTGGCATTGGAGGCAGATTCATCGGACCTCCATGTCAGTGCTGATCATGATGGTGATGGGATTAGCGAGGACATTCGCTATGGAATCTTTGATCATGCTGTCGGAACAACATGGTCACCGGTATTCAGCAGTTTCGTGAAACTCGAAGAGGAGTCGTCTGCGGATCCTGAGGTTGGACATCTGGATGAATCATTGGCCATCGTGTCATTCGGTGATGTAACACTGGCGCAGATTTACAGTTATAACGAATCTGATACGGTCGCTGTGCGCATGCGCCATCCCGATGCGTCGCGTGGTCCAATCGAACTGGGATCAATGCCAACTGTTCCGGGTGGTGGTAACTACATCCCATTGGCTCGGGATTTCGCTGATCCGATACTCATCGTCAGTCACGGTGTTGATGGCATGGATGCGCCGGGCGCGGTGCATGCGAGCCGTATGGTCAATTCACAGGGGCGGGTTGAGCTCTTTGCTGGTTTTAAGTACTGGCCGTACATAGCGAATGCAAACGCAGAATCTGCCCGTGTCCACTACATGGTCGTTGAGCGAGGGCACGGAATGATTTCCGGCACACTGGAGTATGAAGCGGCCGATATTCTTGCTGGCGAAGGTGTTTGGAGGTCGGTGTCGTTAAGTCAGCCGGTCCCCAGCGCGATGGTATTTGCAACAGTTGATGTAGACCGGGATATGCAACCAGAGACTGCGGTCACGAGGGTGGACGCGGTATCTGAGAGCGGCTTTAAGGTGAGGTTGCAGCGAGAGCAAGCAGCAACGGGCGTATATGATGACCAGCGCGTAAACTGGATAGCCATATCGAAGGGTGTCGCAGTTTCTCCCGGCCTCGGTAGAAGGCTGGAGATCATCAAGGGCAAGGCTTGGGACAAGGCGATCCCTTTCTCATTCTCTGCACCATTCGACGGGTTGGATTTCCCTGTGGCATTGCAGATGATGCAGACAAAGAAGGGCGGGGATACGGCGACCGCTGAGCAGGATCTCCTTTCTGCGGATAAGGTCAAGGTATACGTGGGAGAGGAGCAGTCACTTGATGCCGAGACGAGTCATAGCTCCGAGGTGTTCGGTATCCTGGTAACAGAGTAATCCTGATTTATTTGGATGAAGTAAATCCAAAGCTGGGGCTTGGTCGAATTGGCCAGCGCTATGGATCGCTCTTCCAGGGCGACAGGTAGGGCGGTGGTTATGGTAGGGCACTACCAGTCAGACCCCGGATGCCTGTCTTCTGAATGCTAACCGCGCAAGGATTTCCCTTTCGATACCCGCCGGTTTCCCAACAATCATCCAGATCATGATGGCGCACAAGATGTATGTGGTAGCTCCAGCCGTGACCGAAGCCCCCAAGCGCAGCAACAGGTTGGCCCCTGAGAGAATTCCCGATACCTGGATAACAGCAAGATACATGACGGCGGAAGATATGGCTGGTCGCATTGCCGACACAGTCACGGCTGTTGCAGAAATCCCGGGGAATTTCCTGAAGAGCCAGACGATTCTGAGCAGCAGCAGAGTGGCGACCAAGCCGTTGACTATGGCAACAGCGACGATGTCCATGCCAGCATTGCATACATAAAACAGCAGGCTGAGAGCGATGATCATCTCGTAAATGGTTATGATCGCCAGCTGTTTTTCCATCCGTGCAACTATGAAGTAGGTGTTCATTGGAGCGACGAATCCTCTTGTCGCGACTACCAGCGCCAGTATCTGGACCAGCGGGATGGCCTCGAGGTATTTCGGTCCGAGGATGAGTGTGACTGCGTCATTGGCGACTGCTGACAGCCCCACGCCCAGTGCAAGAGAGAGCGAGGCGGTGATGTTGATCACCCTCGGCAGAGTCCGTGGTATCCAGCCCTCTTCCTCCTGTATTTTTGACAGGCCGGGAAGCAATGCTCGCGACAGTGGTGCGACCACTTCCCCGACCATGGTGCGCGACAGATCGGTGGATAGTGAAAACAAGCCCACGGTTGCTGCTGGAAAATATGCGCCAAGTATCAGTCGTTGACCATTGTTGAAAAAATATACCGATGTGGAGCGGATGGACTGCCAGATCGAGAAGGACAGCATCTCGCTTCGTGCAGACAGGCAGAATCCGGGCCTGTAGGGGGACACAACATAGCTGAGGCCCACTTGAAAAAAGGTCCTGGCAAGCACGCCGAGAATGAGTGCAGTATACGAACGATAGGCGAAGGCAAGGGCGATCGTGGCGATGGTTGCCAGGAGTTGGCTCGTTACGTTGTATGAGAATTCTTTGTTGAATTTGAAGTTGCGTTGCAGGTCTGCGACCCCGATGTTCTTCGCCCCGGATATAAGCGTGGAAGCGGACAATACTAGGAATATGCCGAAGAACCGCTCATCCTCGTAAAAAACGCTCAATGGTTGTGCCAGGGCAAGAATGATCAGTGCAAGGACGACATGCAGCAGGAGGTTGATCGTCCAGATGGTATCGAAGTGCTTTCTTTGCGGGTCCTTGTGCCGGACGATTGCCGTTTCGATGCCAATAGAACTCAGTGCCTCCATGAGTCCGGTCACCGCAAGCGCGATCGCGACAAGGCCAAAGTCGGCTGGCGTCAGCAGCCTCGCGAGTATGGCTGTGCTGATGAGGCCCAGGCCGCGCATTGACCAGCGCATGGCGACATACCAGATGGCACCTGTTATGACTTTCTGTGATATGGATGTGGGCATGTGGTGCCAGGAGTATCGTTAAGGTCTGGTTAGGGTTTTGACTTGGCAGTCGGCCTTCAGTCCGCCTTCTCTACACCGTTAGCCACTCAGCACAATCCCATTCCAGGAGTTGCTCAAGCTCGCGTATTTCAAATTGATACTTTTTGATGAGGAGTTGGTGTTCCTGGTCAGTCATATTCGACACATAAGGGCGGGAATGGATGTCTTCAGCCTTGATTTCCGGGAAGTCAGGGATATCGAGGAATTCCGATACCTCGGCAAGAATCCTGTTTGGTTCTGAGCGGAGTTCCTCGTTCTTCATCGCCAGCGTCTGCTCCCTGGGAAAGAATCGCCACAGGCGGCGGAGTTGTTCACTGAAGAACCCACGGTCCGTATATGAGTAATCATGATTCTGAAACGGAAGGTTCGTCCGACAACGCTCTTCCTCCTGCTGGATGGCATCCAGGAAGGACAGGGGCTCATTGCCGCGGTCACGCTCCATGTTCCAGTGAGAGTAGGCACGCTCGATGGGATTCCTCAGAACGACGATTATCTTGAGGTTGCTGTTGTACTCCCACATGCGTCTGGGGGCGTCATGCCAGTACATATAGGCCGGGGTTGATTCGCCGACGACCTTTCCATCCAGTTGCGAATCAAAATACTTGTGGTATTTCCTGTAGCTTGGTCTGCCTCTGAAGTTCTCTTCATTGTCGAAGAAGTGAACCTCCTTCTTTGACGCCATGGAGATCCGGGGGTGGGTCCTCAGGTATGCATCCAGTGCGGTTGTGCCTCCCTTCTGCGTGCCGGCCACGATGAAATCGACGATGGGTTCGTGTCTGCGCTTGAAAAACATGTCAATCCGGTTTCGATGGCTCGGGGCGTGGCATTTGCTTCAATTCCGTGGCCTGCAGGTGTTCCACACCGTCTTCAGGCTGCACTTGATGCTGTTCAGGGGAGAGACCGATTCAGCGGAAAGCGCTGGAATGGCACGATAGAGTTCACCGCATCGCAGCCGCCGATTCTTGCTCGAGTAATGGCCGACTGCACGCCACCAGTCGCTGCTGGCAAACTCCATGATGTCTCCCACCTGCTCATGGTCGAAGTCGTGCATGCGAAGAAAGGTGTCCAGCATCCTGGCGTACAGCATGCCTGCACGCAGCAGTTCCTGTTCGCTAGAAGCGGAACGTCCACTGTTGAAGAGTTTCCAAACCAATGTGACATCCTCCACGCTGCATTCGATACCGAGGCTGTTCGTATACAGTTCGTGGAGGAAGCGGATGCCGTGTGCACCCATCTCATCGCTGTTCTGGGTGCTGGCGTTGCAGTCCATCTCCCGGTAGATCACGAGTTCCTCGGGAAGTATCTTCAGGTCGCCGTGGCGTGACAGTTCCTGGAAAAGCACGAAATCTTCGGCATAGCGGTACGCCGGGCGGTAGCAAAGTGCATGCTGTTTTATGGTGCTGCGGCGAAAGCAGGCCGATGAGTGCACGATCGAGCAGCGTGTATGCAGCCGCCAGGCGAGGATGTGGGAGCGCATCTCTCCCCTGTAGTGGGAACGCAGCCTGCCATTGCGCAGTTCCTTGGCGGCGGTGGCCACCATGACCGCCTCGGGGTGTCTGTCCAGATAGTCCACCTGTGTGCCCAGCCGCCCCGGCAGGCTGATGTCGTCGTGATCGGTGGCAGCGAGGTAATCGCCGCGGGCGAGTTCGAGTGCACGATTGCGGGTCCTGCTGATCCCTTGGTTGGTCTCGTTGCGGCAGACGCGGATCCTCGGGTCGTCGTAGCTGCTCACCCGTTCGAAGGTGTCGTCTGTGGAGCAGTCGTCGATGATGATGAACTCCCAGTCTTCGAATTCCTGCGCGAGAATGGCGTCGATGGTCTCGTGGACGAGTTCACCCGTGTTGTAGGTGCTCATCATGACGCTGACGCGCGGGGACTTGGCGCTCATCAGATATCACCGCCCAACATGCGTTCGATAACACGGAACGGCCTGCCCCATGGCCAGGATCCCGAACGGATGATGCGGTTCAGCATCAGCTGGGCATGGCCACCCCGTTGCTGGGAGGCAGAAAGGTGCTCGACCACCAACGCAGGCCAGCCGGCACGGATGCCCGCGAGTTCTGCAGCAACGTTTTCCAGCAATTCTTCATTCACTGGTCGCCCTTCGCTGGTCTCGCTGAGGTGAGCAAAAAGTTGCAGTGCGAGTGCTTCCAGCTCACTTGTGGCGGCAGTCTGTGCCGGCGAATGATGGCGAAGTTGAGGTGAGATGAAGGCATTGATCCCTGGCAGTGCCTGGTCGAGGGCGATGGGAAAACTCATCTCCAGTGCCTGCGCGATACGATTGAGCGTGTCTCCAGGGTGTTGCAGTAGCTGGTCGAAGGTGGCGAAGGCGCGGGGTCGCCCGCGCGTGAGGCGCTCTGCTTCCAGGTTGTGCTCCAGCCAAAGCAGCATGCCCTTGTCAT
>JANTHH010000020.1 GCA_024762485.1 Chromatiales bacterium | reverse complement strand
GCCATGGCGAGGTTGTAGCGTATCCAGGGCGGTTCGCCTGCGCGCCACCTGACCTGTCCTGCCGATCGGCCCTTCAGGTCGTAGCGTACGCGGACCGCGGGGGTGGTGCGGCCATGCTGCCGCAACAGGGGGGCCGCCAGTGAGAGATAATCCCGGGTCGCGGCGAGAAGCCTGTTCTTCAGTGTTGTTTCCGCGCTGTCCGGCATCGCAGCAGGATACCGGGCCAGGCGGATTTCGCAATCCGGGAGTTTTCGTTGCGGTCTCGCCAGAGTCTTGCACAGCGCGTCCGGGGTCGGTATTATTCGCCGCTCTTCAGGCGCGTAGCTCAGTTGGTTAGAGCACCACCTTGACATGGTGGGGGTCGGAAGTTCGAGTCTTCTCGCGCCTACCAATTCAAGCCCTGACCAGGCTCAGAGAACCGGCCCTCGTGGCCGGTTTTTTGTGTCCTGCGCCCAGGCGCCGATCGCGCACCCGGCTGCCGAAAGTGATTATCATGGGAACGCTCATGGTTATCGATGACGCCCAACAGATCGATCTTCCCAGTCCAGGCATGCTCAGCGGCCGGCGACGGCTGTTGATTGCCGTGACGGTGGCGCTGGCGGCGCACCTGGCGATGGCGTGGCTCCTGTACGATGGTCTGCCGCGTGAGCCGCTGCCGGCTTCGCGGATGGTCCGTATCGCACTGGTCGAGGCGCCGGCGCCGTCGGTCAGCGAGGCCCGGCCCGCAGTGGAGCCGGTGGCCGAGCCGGTAGAGCCGGAGAAACTTCAGGCCGCTGAAGAGCCTGTTCAGCAGGCGGTGGCTGGCAGGCCCGTCACGCCGCGGCCACGGGAACCGTCGCCACCGAAACCGTCGCCGGCAAGGCCGGTGGCCGACAGCTCGCCCACGCCCCCTCCGCCGTCCCCACCGCAGCCCCCCTCTGCGACGCAGGCCACCGAGGTCCCTGCTGAGCATGCCCCGTCTGCCCCGGCGGTCCCCGCGATGGATGAACAGCAGCCTGCCGAACCGGCGGGCCCGGTGTTCGTTGCGCCGAGCCTGGCGGGCATGTCGAATCCACGTCCAACTTATCCCTTGCTGGCCCGGCGGCGGGGTCTGGAGGGTCGTCTGCTGCTGCAGGTACAGGTCGGGCCGGATGGGGCGGTGACCGGCGTCGAGGTGAAGGAGAGTTCGGGGCACACGGTGCTGGATCGCGCAGCGGTCAGGACCCTCCATCGCTGGCGTTTCACCCCTGCCCGCGAGGGCGACCGGGCGGTGGCCGCCAGCATCGAGGTGCCGATCCGCTTCCAGCTGCGTGATCCCGGCTGAGCCATCTCACGCGGTCTGCTGTGGCATTTCACGCTTTGCTCATTGCAGCAGGTGGGGTGGCTTTGCTAACCGATTGATTGCGCAGCAGGAAATCTGCTGCACTGGATCCTCATCTTCCCCCCCATACGAAGATGAAAGCGATCGCTGGGAAAACGATTCAACTGAGAAAGACGCCGCTGACCGCAGGCGTCGCTGTCACCCTCCTGTGCTGGGAACCGCTGCCCGCAGAACAATTGCATACTCTGTTGGTCGAGGGCCGAGTTGAGGTAGCCTGCCATCGAACAGACAATGCAATGGCGATCAGACAATGGCGTCATCAGGGCTGGGCCCAGGTCTGGTTTGACCCTTTACTGGCCGGCAGTTAACATCCCCGCCTCATCGGTCCGGCCAGCGGGGTCTCGCAAGGGCGCTATCGCCTGCATCCACGGCCCCGACGGCCGGTCTTCGATACCGCGATGCGCCCTCATGGAGCGGCGCTTTTTTCATGTGGCCTCTCGTATGGGTCACCACTGGCAAGAGGTCTGTCATGCCTGTCATCACCCTCCCTGACGGCTCCCAGCGGAGCTTCGATCATCCGGTTTCCGTTGCCGACATCGCCGCCGACATCGGTCCGGGCCTCGCCAAGGCCACCCTGGCCGGCAAGGTCAATGGCGAGCTGGTGGACGCCAGCCACGTCATCGACCACGATGCCGAGGTGGCCATCATCACCAGCAAGAGCGACGAAGCGCTGGAGCTGCTGCGTCACGATGCCGCGCATGTCATGGCGCAGGCGGTGCAGGAACTCTACCCGGGTACCCAGGTGACCATCGGTCCGACCATCGAGGACGGCTTCTACTACGATTTTGCCCGCGACGAGCCCTTCACCCCGGATGACCTGAAAAAGATCGAGCAGCGCATGCACGAGATCGTCAAGCGCGACCTGCCGATCCAGCGCGAGGTGCTGAGCCGGGAGGAGGCGAAGAAGCTGTTCGCCGACATCGGTGAAAAATACAAGGTCGAGATCATCGACGATATCCCCGAGGGAGAAGAGATCTCGATCTATCGCCAGGGGGACTGGTTCGATGTCTGCCGCGGCCCGCACCTGCCGTCCACCGGCAAGCTGGGCAAGGGCTTCAAGCTGATGAAGGTGGCCGGTGCCTACTGGCGTGGGGATTCCAACAACCCCATGCTGCAGCGCATCTACGGCACCGCCTGGCGCGACAAGAAGGAGCTCAACGCCTACCTGCACCGCCTGGAAGAGGCGGAGAAACGTGATCACCGCAAGATCGGCAAGGCGCTGGACCTGTTCCACGCGCAGGATGAAGCGCCCGGCATGGTGTTCTGGCACGACAAGGGCTGGCAGATTTATCTGACTGTCGAACAATATGTCCGCGGCAAGCTGCGTGAGCACGGCTACCAGGAGGTGCACACGCCACAGGTGATCGACCGCAGCCTGTGGGAGAAGTCGGGCCACTGGGACAAGTTCGGTGACATGATCTTCACCACCCACTCGGAGCATCGCGACTACGCCATCAAGCCGATGAACTGTCCGGCGCATATCCAGATCTACAACCACGGTCTGAAGTCTTACCGCGACCTGCCGCTGCGTCTCGCCGAGTTCGGATCCTGCCACCGCAACGAGCCGTCGGGCACGCTCCACGGCCTGATGCGGGTGCGCAACTTCGTGCAGGATGATGCCCATATCTTCTGTACCGAGGAGCAGATCCTGCCCGAGGTCTCAGCCTTCATCGATCTGCTGTTCGAGGTCTACAAGGACTTCGGCTTCGATGAGGTGCTGATCAAGCTGTCCACCCGGCCGGAAAAGCGGGTGGGTTCGGACGAGACCTGGGACAAGGCGGAGAAGGCGCTCGAGGACGCACTGAATCAGAAGCAGCTCGATTGGGATCTGCAGCCGGGCGAGGGTGCCTTCTACGGACCGAAGATCGAATTCTCATTGCGCGACTGCCTGGGTCGGGTATGGCAGCTGGGCACCATCCAGCTCGATTTCTCGATGCCCGGGCGGCTTGATGCCCATTACATCGCCGAGGACAACAGCAAGCAGGTGCCGGTGATGCTGCACCGGGCCATCCTCGGTTCGCTGGAGCGTTTCATCGGCATCCTCATCGAGCACTATGCCGGCGCCCTGCCGCTGTGGCTGGCGCCAACGCAGGCGGTGGTGCTGAATATCACCGATCGTCAGGCTGGATTTGCCGATGAAGTGGTGCAGCGCCTTGCCCGGCAGGGTATTCGCGCGGAATCCGACTTGAGAAATGAGAAGATCGGTTTTAAAATCCGCGAGCACACATTGCAGCGAGTCCCCTACCTGCTGGTGGTCGGTGACCGTGAAATGGATGAGCGCAGCGTCGCGGTACGTACCCGTAGCGGCGAGGATCTGGGTGTCATGACCCTTGATGACCTTGCCAGCAAGCTCGGCGAAGAGATCACGCGGCGCGGCAACTAGGCCTGTACCAGGCGAAAGCACTGACCCCGGTTGGTGCTTTCTTGCTTGGCAGGCTTTTAATGTTTTTTGGAGGATCCTGGCATCGCCAAACAAGCTAAACGGAATCGCCTGAATACCGAGATTGATGCCCCCGAGGTACGCCTGATCGGCGCGGAAGGGGAGCAGGTCGGCATCCTTTCCCTCGCTGATGCACTCAAGGCCGCCGAAGAGGCGAAGCTGGATCTGGTCGAGATCCAGCCCAATGCCACGCCGCCGGTCTGCCGCCTGATGGACTACGGGCGTTATGTCTTCGATCAGAAGAAGCAGAAGCAGGCAGCGAAGAAAAAGCAGAAGCAGGTGCAGGTCAAGGAGATCAAATTCCGGCCCGGCACCGATTCAGGCGACTACAACGTCAAGCTGAAGAACCTGCGGCGTTTCCTCGAAGACGGCGACAAGGCCAAGGTCACCATGCGCTTCCGAGGTCGCGAGCATGCGCACCGCGAGCTGGGTCTGGAACTGCTCAAGCGGGTCGAGGCCGATCTCGCCGATCTCGGCACCGTCGAGCAGCAGCCGATGATGGAAGGGCGCCAGATGGTGATGGTGATCGGCCCGAAAAAGAAGAAGTGAGTTTTAACCTGTCGGGGAGGGCCGTCCGCGGTCCTTCCCGATAATCGAATCAGGAACTGAATGCCTGATTCCATGTTTTCAACGGCACAGTGTCGATGAACGGTGTCGATGAAAACGGCGATACCACGGTGTATCGCGCAAGGCCCTGAGGCATGTTGCCCAGGGCAGTGTTTCAATCAGACGGTCGGGCCAAACAGGCATTTGCCTTGGCCGTCGAAGTCAGCCTGAAATAGGAGCGAAAAATGCCAAAGATAAAGACCAACCGTGGCGCAGCCAAACGGTTCAAGAAGACCGCTGGTGGCTTCAAATGCAACCAGTCTCATCGTCGTCACATCCTGACCAAGAAGAGCACCAAGCGTAAGCGTCACCTGCGCGCGCCGGCCCTGCTCCATCCGTCCGATGTGGCATCCGCCCGTCGTATGATCCCATACGCCTGAATCGAGGAGACTAAGCCATGCCACGCGTAAAAAGAGGTGTACAGGCACACGCCCGTCACAAGAAGGTTCTCAAGAAGGCCAAAGGTTACTACGGTGCACGAAGCAAGGTGTTCCGCGTCGCCAAGCAGGCGGTCATCAAGGCCGGTCAGTATGCATACCGCGACCGCCGCCAGAAGAAGCGTCAGTTCCGTTCGCTGTGGATCCAGCGCATCAATGCCGGTGCTCGCATGTGCGACCTGTCGTACAGCCGCATGATGAACGGTCTCAGCAAGGCCGGTATCGAGATCGACCGCAAGATGCTGGCGGACCTGGCGGTGCACGACATGCCGGCATTTGAAAAGCTTGCAGAACAGGCCAAGTCTGCCCTCGCAAGCTGATCGGATCCGGCCCCGACATGCCGGGGCCGGTATCGCGATACCGGAAATAGAAGAGAAGGGGGAAGACCTGGCAGGTCTTTCCCCTTCTTTTGTCTGGAAAAGGGGGGGCTGAACAAGCTTCAGCGTTTCCCTGACGCCACGAACAGAAAATGAGCGAATCATGGCATCGGATCTCGAACAACTGACCAAGCAAGGCCTGGACGACGTCGCCAGCGCCGCCGATCTGCGCGCACTCGACGAGGTGCGGGTACGCTTTCTGGGCAAGACGGGCCTGTTCACCGAGCAGCTCAAGGGGCTCGGCAAACTGCCCAAGGAGGAACGGCGTGACGCCGGCCAGGCCATCAACCAGGCCAAGCAGGTGCTGCAGCAGGCCATCGAGGCCCGCAAGGCCGAGCTGGAGCAGGCCGAGCTTGCCAGTCGCCTGGCCAGCGAACGCATCGATGTCACCCTGCCGGGGCGGGATAGCGACCTGGGTGGACTGCACCCGGTCACCCGAACCCTGCAGCGCATCGAGGCGCTGTTCGCCAGTGCCGGCTTCCAGGTGGCCGAGGGACCGGAGATCGAGGATGATTTCCATAATTTCGAGGCCCTCAACATCCCCGCCCACCACCCGGCGCGGGCGATGCACGACACCTTCTATTTCGATGAGCACCTGCTGCTGCGCACCCATACCTCGCCGGTGCAGATCCGCTACATGCAGAATGCCGAGCCGCCGATGAAGGTCATCGCGCCGGGTCGGGTCTATCGCTGCGACTCGGACATCACCCACACGCCGATGTTTCACCAGGTAGAGGGATTCATGGTGGACGAGTCGGTGACCTTTGCCGATCTCAAGGGCATCCTCTCGGCCTTCCTGTCCGACTTCTTCGAAAAGGACCTGAAGGTGCGCTTCCGGCCGTCCTATTTCCCCTTCACCGAGCCCTCCGCCGAGGCGGACATCGAGTGCGTGATGTGCGGTGGCGAAGGCTGCCGGGTGTGCTCGCACACCGGCTGGCTGGAAGTGCTGGGCTGCGGCATGATCCACCCCGAGGTGTTCCGCCATGTCGATGTGGACAGCGAACGCTACACCGGTTACGCCTTCGGCATGGGGGTCGAGCGCCTCGCCATGCTGCGCTACGGGGTGAATGATCTGCGTCTGTTCTTCGAGAACGACCTGCGTTTCCTCAAGCAGTTCGCCTGAACTGCGCCCCTCCAGACGAGATTTGAACTGCCGGCGTGACCGGCAGCCAAGAGAAAATAGGTAACAAGATGCGATTCAGCGAAGCCTGGCTGCGAGAATGGGTCAACCCGGATGTCACCACTGAGGAGCTGGCCGACCAGCTCAGCATGGCCGGCCTGGAGGTGGATGCCATCGAGCCCGCCGCCCCCGTCTTCAACGGCGTGGTGGTGGGCCTGGTGCTGTCCTGCGAACCCCATCCGGATGCCGACAAGCTGTCGGTGTGCAGTGTCGATATCGGTGTCGATGAACCATCACAGATCGTTTGTGGCGCGAAGAATGTCGCTTCCGGCATGAAGGTCCCGGTGGCCACCGTCGGTGCGCGGTTGTCGCCCGACTTCAAGATCAAGAAGGCCAAGCTGCGCGGTGTGCAGTCGCTGGGCATGATCTGCTCCGCCTCCGAGCTTGGGCTGGCCGAGTCCTCCGAGGGCATCCTCGGGCTTCCCGCCGATGCGCCTGTGGGCGAGGACTTCCGCGATTACCTCGGCCTGGATGACCACTGCATCGAGGTGGACCTGACACCGGACCGTGGCGACTGCCTTTCGATTGCCGGCATCGCGCGTGAGGTCGGGGTGATCAACCGGGTACCGCTGACCCCGCCGGTCATCGAGCCGGTCGAGCCGGTCAGCGACGAGACCTTCCCGGTGACGGTATCGGCCGCCGAGGCCTGCCCGCGCTATGGCTGCCGGGTCATCCGCGGCATCGATCCGCAGGCGGAGACGCCGCAATGGATGACGGAGAAACTGCGGCGCAGCGGCGTGCGCCCGATCAGCCCGGTGGTCGATGTCACCAATTACGTGATGCTGGAGCTGGGCCAGCCGATGCACGGCTTCGATCTGGCGAGGCTGGAGGGAGGCATCCGCGTGCGCCTGGCCGAGGCGGGCGAGAAACTCACCCTGCTCGATGGCAGCGAGGTCGAACTCAAGCCCGACACCCTGGTCATCGCTGACCATCAGAAGGCGCTGGCACTGGCCGGCATCATGGGTGGCGAGGACAGTGGCGTCGGCGAGGGCTGCAGCGACATCCTGCTCGAGGCCGCCTTCTTCTCGCCGCTGGCGATCGCCGGACGTGCGCGCGGCTATGGCCTGCATACCGATTCATCCCATCGCTTCGAGCGGGGCGTCGACCCGCAACTGCCGCCGCTGGCGATGGCACGGGCCACGGCGCTGCTGCTGGAGATCGCTGGTGGCACCCCCGGGCCCGTGGTGATGGTCGAGAGCGAGCAGCACCTGCCCAGGCCGCAGGAGATCCACCTGCGCCGTGCGCGGATCGGCCGCATCCTCGGCATCGAGGTGGCAGACGACGCCGTCGCCGACATCCTCGAACGTCTCGGCATGCAGCTGAGTGCGGTGGCTGACGGCTGGCAAGTGGTACCGCCGAGCGCACGCTTCGACTGCACCATCGAGGTGGACCTGATCGAGGAGGTCGGGCGGATCTATGGCTACGCCAACATTCCCGATGGTGCCACCTCCGCGCCGGTCACCCTCAGCCCGGTGCCGGAGACCCGATTCGACCTGAAGCGTGCCCGCCAGGTGCTCGTCGACCGCGGCTACTACGAGGCCATCACCTACAGCTTCATCGATCCCGCACTGGCCTCGCAGCTGGCACCGGGGGTCGAGTCGGTCAGGCTGGCAAATCCCATCTCCGCCGACATGGCGGTGATGCGCCCGAGCCTGTGGCCGGGGCTGCTGCAGACCCTACGGCATAACCTGGCACGCCAGCAGGAACGGGTGCGCGTATTCGAATCGGGCCTGCGTTTCCGTCGTGTCGAGGGCGAGCTGCAGCAGCAGCCCATGCTGGCCGGTGCGGTGGTGGGAACCGTGCATGGCGAGCAATGGTCCGGCGAGCGGCGGCCAGTGGATTTCTACGATCTCAAGGGTGACGTGGAGGCGGTGCTGGCACAGCTGCGGGTGCGTGGCGGGTTCGATTTCGAGGCGGCAGAGCAGCCGGTGCTGCATCCGGGACAAACGGCCAGGGTCTCCCGTGAGGGGCGCGAGGTGGGCTGGATAGGCATGCTGCATCCGGCCCTGCAGTCAGCGCTGGACCTGCCGGCCAATGTCTACCTGTTCGAACTGGCGCTGGAGGCGCTCGGTGAGGGTGAACTGCCGGCCTTTGAGCCGCTGTCGAAATTCCCGGCCATCCGCCGTGATCTGGCCATCGTGCTGGATGCGGCCATCCCGTCCGCTACTGTATTGGCCTGCGCCCGCAAGGCGGCGCCGGCGATGGTGCAGGACATCAAGGTGTTCGATGTCTACGCCGGCGACAACATAGAAGCTGGTCTAAAAAGTTTGGCTTTGGCCTTGATTTTACAGGAATCTTCACACACTCTTACTGATCAGGAAGTGGATGAAGTGACGGCCGGCGTGCTCGATGCCCTGGCCGCGCAACTGTCGGCTAAGCTAAGAGCATAGACCCATGGCGTTAACCAAGGCAGAGATGGCCGAACGGCTGTTTGAAGAGCTTGGCCTCAACAAGCGCGAGGCCAAGGACATGGTCGAGATGTTTTTCGAGGAGATCCGCGAGGCCCTGGTCAATGGCCAGCAGGTCAAGCTGTCGGGCTTCGGAAACTTCGATCTGCGTGAAAAAAAACAACGCCCGGGGCGTAATCCCAAGACCGGCGAAGAGATCCCGATCTCTGCCCGCCGTGTGGTGACCTTCCGTCCCGGCCAGAAACTCAAGGCGCGTGTAGAGGCTTATGCTGGATCCAGAGAGCAGTAAGGTCGAACTGCCCCCGATACCGGGCAAACGCTATTTCACCATCGGCGAGGTCAGTGAGCTCTGCCAGGTAAAGACCCACGTGCTGCGCTACTGGGAGCAGGAATTTCCGCAGCTCAAGCCGGTCAAGCGCCGCGGCAACCGCCGCTACTACCAGCGCCATGACGTGCTGATGATCCGTCAGATCCGCAGCCTGCTGTACGAGCAGGGCTTCACCATCGGCGGCGCCCGTCAGCAACTGTCCGGCGAAGAGGCCAAGCAGGACGTCAACCAGAGTCACCAGATCGTGCGCCAGCTGCGCGTGGAGCTGGAAGAGATCCTGCACATTCTCAAGCGCTGAGGCCTTCCGGGGCGGGTTTTCATTGACAATTTAGGCTGATACGCCTAGCATCTCGTGCTCTTCGGAGCGTAGCGCAGCTTGGTAGCGCACCACAATGGGGTTGTGGGGGTCGGAGGTTCGAATCCTCTCGCTCCGACCAAAAAGAACAAAGACTTGGGCTAAAAACCTGAGTCTTTTTTTATGCCTGAAGAAAAATTGTAGGTGCCTGAAATTGGCGTCTGTAGAAAGATGCCTCCCGAACGCCAGGGCGTTGCCCTGGCAACGTACTGGTCGGGTCTTTTATTCGCTGCCATATTCGTGCCCAGCCAGGCGATTGGGTAGCCATAAAAGTCGGGTAGTATGCCTGGCGGGGTGTCCGGTCAGGCTTGGCGAAACACGGCCTGGTCATTCACCTGTGCCGTCTCCACGGGGTCATTCGGGCTTGCAAGCCGATCTTTGACAGCATTGCCTGATGTCACGGAAACTGCGAGTCATGGATGCAGGCAATAATGATTTCGACCGGGCGATTCGGGATCATGATCGGATGCTGGAGGCGGCTGACCTCTCAATCTGGATCGGGGCGGAGCCTACCTTTACCGATCGTTTCTCACAACAGCCGGAATGGCTGG
Organism: Chromatiales bacterium; assembly: GCA_024762485.1. Lineage (GTDB taxonomy): Bacteria > Pseudomonadota > Gammaproteobacteria > Chromatiales > Chromatiaceae > JANTHH01. Next base: position 10,078 of record JANTHH010000020.1, on the reverse strand, counting down.
ATCAGGCGCTTGGCGAATCCAAGCTGAGGCGGGCCGGGCGACTGCTGCGGCGACTGGGTGCCAGCTGGCAGGGTGCGCTGGTGATGCGCTGCATCGGCCGCCAGTACGCAGGTGAGACGCGCCCGCGCTGGAGCCTGGGGCTATACGGAAGCCGTGATGGTGAGCCCGTCTGGGATGGACCCCCTGATCCCTTGCTGGTCGATCGCCATCTCCCCACCGACGATCTGCTGCCACGTTTCTGGACAGGCTTGTCAGAGGCCCTGAATGCCAAAGGCTGGCCGGCCACGACCTTTTCATTGCCCGGTGATCCACTTCACCTGCGTATCCTGTTCAGTCTCGATGGACACAGGCCAACCGCCGACCCCCGGGTCGACGCCCGTCTTGCTGCGCCCTCCGTGCACAGCGGACCGATACCCGTCGAAGGATTGTCTGACGAGATGGCGTCCGAGGGCCTGTATCTCCTCAAGCTCGGCACCGCGCGGTCAGAGGGGGAAAACGGGGAGAGCATCTGCCTGGAATTACCGGGCTTCCCTGATACGGCAACCTTCAGGCAATTCATCACGGTGGTCGAAGGTGTGGCGGCAGAGACGGCGGTGCCCCGGTTGATCTGGCAGGGTTACCCGCCGCCTGTGGATGCAACGGTCATGTGGACCACGCTGACGCCCGATCCGGCCGTGATTGAGGTCAATCTCGCCCCCGCTGCTGACGTGGCCGGTTTCCTGCGCGATATGCGTCGTCTCTTTGCCGCTGCATCCGACGAGGCACTCGCACCCTTCCGGTTGCAGTACAACGGCCAGGTGACTGACAGTGGCGGGGGTGGCCAGTTCACACTCGGTGGACCGGAACCCCTCAGCAGTCCCTTCGTGATGGCACCGCAGACGCTGCCACGTCTGATTCGCTATCTGATTCGCCACCCCTCGCTGTCCTACTGGTTCGCGCCGGCCTATGTCGGGAGTTCGAGCCAGTCGCCCCGGCCGGACGAGGGCGTACGTGACGCCTACGAGGAACTTGAACTTGCATTGCAGCAACTGGCGCGCGAGGCATCGCCGGGGCCCGAATTCATCTGGCGCAGCCTGAATAACTTTCTCGTGGACCCATCCGGTAATTCACATCGCAGTGAGCTCAACATCGAGAAATTCTGGAACCCCTATCTGCCGCAGCGGGGTTGCCTCGGACTGGTTGAGTTCCGCGCCTTCCGTATGGTCCATGACGCCGAACAGGCCGCGGCCATCGCGGCGCTGCTGCGTGCCCTGGTGGCCATGCTCTCTGCCGCTGATCGGGCACCTGAATTGACCGACTGGGGAGAGACGCTGCATGACCGCTTCGCCTTGCCGCACTATATGCAGCGTGATCTCGGCGAGGTGTTCGCTGACCTGGCCGACTGCGGTCTGGAACTGGGGAGTGTCATCACCGATCGCCTCCTCAGCGACCCCCATCGGGAACTGGCCCGGCACACCATGGGCGACTGCACCCTCATCGTCGAACAGGCGGTCGAGTTCTGGCCTTTGTTGGGTGATACCGCGATGCAGGCGAGTGGTGACTCGCGGCTGGTCGATGCCAGCACGTCACGTCTGCAGCTGATGCTGCGCCCCGGCGAGACGGCGGATGGCTCGTTGGAACACTGGCAGCTGTGGATCGGTGGCCATCAACTGCCGCTGCGTGAGGAACGTGATCAGCAGGGGCGGGTACGGCTGTTCGGTGTGCGCTATCGCAGCTTCATGCCGCTGCAGGGTCTGCATCCTGGTGTGCCAGTGCAGTCACCACTGGAGTTCTGCCTGTGGGATCGTCGCAGGGGGCGGGGATTTCGGCTGATTTGGCATGAATGGCGACCCGAGGGCGGGCCATATGACGGGGTGCCCGATAGCCTGGATGAGGCGTGTCAACGACGTCACGAGCGACTTGTGGTCGAGCCGATCGATACCCCGCTCGTGGCGGCGCAAACAGACCTGCCAGGTGCGGCGCTGTCTGCATATTGTCTGGACCTGCGTTACCTCTGATCAGCCGATCCGCTATCAACGCGTGTCGATGTGGATATCCGTCACCAGGGTGCTGGTCAGTTCCGCACCATCGAAGTAATAGCCGCCACTCAAGGGCATGGTCCCCTCCTGAGAGGGTGCGGCGGCTATCGCCACATGGTCACTGCCGCTCATCTCGCCATGGGTGGGGTCGTAGCCCAACCACCCGTGAGGCGGCAGATAGACCTCTGCCCAGGCGTGCAAATGACGTTGCTGACGCAGGCCGTCACCCTGCTGATAACCACTGACAAAACGGCTTGCCAGCCCGACCTGTCGGCAAGCGGCCATGAACAGCAGGGTGAGGTCACGGCACACGCCCTCACCGAGTGCCAGGGTCTCTGCAGGCCGACGGGCCGCGCCATCCAGCCGAACCCCCTGGTGATAGAAGCCATGGATTGCCTGATTCAGGGCAGCAAGAAAGTCGGGCACGACGCCCGAACTGCTCGCCAGCCCTTGCGCCACAAAGGCCTGCAACAGATCGGGTTCCTCCAGCGGCTGGAGATAAGGCGATAACGCACTCGTCTGCTCACTGTAATCGATCGGCAGCCTGAGGTTGTCCGGCCAGCAGGGGGGTGGTCGTTCGACGGTCTCCACCTGAATGTGGGAGCGGACCTCCAGATGACCGGTTTCACCCTCGAACCGGACATGCTCCAGCGGGTTCCCCCACTCGTCCACGCTCATTATTCTGCTGGTGGGCGGTGGGTCGATCATCACCTGTTGCGCGACGGTGTTCTGGAACCCGTCTTCTCGCGGCAGGAAATGCAGGCGCTGTTCAGTGAGCCGTACCGGCACCGAATACTCGTAACGCGTAAGGTGATCGATCTCGAACAACATGGCTGTCTGCAACGCTCTCCGGGCCTGGCAACTTCAGCGCCGTGCCCGTTGGGGTGGGTGTCTGAGCGGCTCAGACGCCGCCGCTGTGCACCACCTCATAGTAGCGCTTTTCCAGCTCCTTCTTGTGCTCCAGTTCCTCCTGGGCAAGGAAGCGGAAGGTGTCCTGCAGCGGGCCTGGTGGCACCTCGCTCGCCAGCGACTGGTACTGTTCCATGGCCGCATGCTCGCGTCCCAGGGCATATTGCAGAATGCTCTGGTCGTCTGGTTTGTCCGGAAGCGCAGGGAGGTGAATGTAGTCCGAAAAGCGGTGGTCGCTAGGTGGGATCTGTACCTGCTCGCCGATCTGTTGCTGTACAGCGGGGTCCGCCTTCAGCGCCATGAACGCTGCGTAATGTCCCGCTTCTTCCTCGGCCAGTTCCTTCACCAGTGCGCGCATCGGTTTGCTGACCCGGTCCACCAGGTCTTCATAGAATGTCTGCGCACTGCGCTCGAAAGACATGGCGGTCTCGAGGATCTCGGCAATGCTCTTGGTGCCCCGCAGGCGTTCGTAGCCGCTGTGACCCTCGCGGGGTGTTGTGTCGTCGCTCATGCGCTCGCCTTCCTCAATGAGGCCAAGTGCTGCTGAATACTATTCGCCACGCGGTGGCCACCAGCGATGGCATGGATGACATCCGGTCCCTCGACGGCATCACCTGCCGCCCAGAGCCATGGCTCTGATGTCCTACCCTCCTCATCGATCTTGAGCCGTCCACGAACCCACTCCAGACGTTCTGTCAGCAGCTCCCCGAGGAAGTCATTGTCGGGGGCCTGGCCGATGGCCTCGACGACCATGTCCGCCCCGTAGAGGGTGAGGTCGTCCTCGTCGTATTGTGGGTGGAAGCGGCCTTCCGCGTCGAACACCGAGATGCAGTGAACGGTCTCCAGACCGGTCAGTACCTCCTTGTCGACGGTGCACTGGCGTGGTCCGCGGCTGTTGATGATGACCACGCCTTCCTCTTCCGCCTCCTCGATCTCGTCCGCGGCAGCCATCATCTGGTCGCGGGCCTCCAAGGTGGTGACGGTGACATCGGTCCTGCCGTGAGTGCGTTGCTGCAGCCGCAGCAGGCTGCGGGCGATGTCCATGGCCACGTTGCCGCCACCGATGACCACTGCACGCTGTGGGATGTCGAAATGCTCGCCCAGGGTGATCTTGCGCAGCAGATCGATGGCCGAGTACACCTGGGCATGGTCCGAGCCGGGGATACGGGTGGATCGGCCGAGGTGCAGGCCATTGGCCACGATCACGGCGTCGTTGTCCTGTTCCAGTTGGGTCATGCTGATATCGCGGCCAACCCAGGTGTCATAGTGGATCACGACCCCGAGTGAGGTGATGATGTCGATATCGTCGTCGAGGCGGTTATAGGGCAGACGGTATTCGGGGATGCCGTAACGCGTCATGCCGCCGCCCTGTGGCAGGCCCTCATAGATGGTGACCTGGAACCCCTGCAATGCGAGGTCGTAGGCTGCAGTGAGTCCGGCTGGCCCGGCGCCGATGATGGCGATTTTTCCACTGTCGGGCAACGGCGCCTTGCGTTTGCTGACGATGTCGCGGACCCGATCATGACCCACCTGATCCATGGCATAACGCTTGAGCCAGCGGATCGACAGGGGCTTGCCGCGTATCCCGATGGAGCAGGCCGATTCACAGCGATGGGTACAGACCCGGCCGCAGACATGCGCCAGTGGATTGGTGTCGTAGATATGTTCGATGGCGGCTTCGAGGTCGTCCGACCAGATGGCACGGATGTACTGTGGCGCATCCATGTTCGACGGGCAGGCATCGTGGCACATGCCGCACTGGATGCAGCGCGATGCCTCGAGTAGCGCCGATTGTGGATCGAAGCCATCGACCACTTCGGCAAAGGAGTCGGTACGCTCGTCGGGGGCCAGTTGGTGCATGGGCTGGCGTTCGAGATCAATGAGATCTGCATCGGCCGTCTTCGCCCAGCCCTTTTCGTAGCCCTGACCGTGCATTCCCTTCGGGTCGGGCAGGATGAAGTAGCTGCTGATCTGCTCCTCGGTGCAGGTGTGGACATATTCACGGGAAAGCGACAGGGAACCGGTGGGGCACAGGTCGACACAGAGCCCGCACCAGCAACAGCGTCCATAGTCCATGGCAGGGCGCTCGGCGCGGATGCCTTTGACAGGGTCTGCCGGCAGATCGGGGATCGAAACCATACGGATGGCCTGATTGTCACAAATCTTCTTGCAGGTGCCGCAGCCGATGCATTTTTCCCAGTCGTTGAGATGGAAACCGCGATAGTTTTCCGATGCCGGTCTTGGTCCCATTGGCTCGGTGACCGGTTCGCGGCCAAGGAAGGCAAGCGCCTTGAAGGGACGCAGCAGGCTGCCCTTGCTTTCGTATTTGATGTCAGTCATCAGCGATCGACCTCCGGCGGGCAGGCATCGAGTGAGAACATGGTCTGAGCCACGTCCTCTATCCGGGTTCCGATGCTGAGCCGTTCCAGCACCTGCACGGCATGCATGGAGGATGGGCCGCGCACATGGACCCGGTGAGGCCTGTCGCCACCCGTGGATACCAGATAGAAACAGAGTTCGCCTTTTGATGATTCGACCCGGGGATAGGCCTCTCCCATGGGAACATTCCAGGCAAGGGGATTGGGCAGGGGGCAACGGATCGGGCCGTCGATACCGGGCAGCCTGGCGATGACCTGGCGCAGAATGCGAATCGACTGGATCAGTTCGGCGCGCCGTACCAGTGTTCTTGCCAGTGCGTCGCCGGCCGTCTCGGTCGGGATATCGAATTCGAGTTGGTCATAAACGAGATAAGGGTCATCGCGGCGCACGTCGAAGGAGAGGCCGCAGGCGCGCAGGTTGGGGCCGGTGACACCCCAGGACAATGCCTGTTCCTGGGTCAGGGTGCCGGTACCCCGGGCGCGGTCGATGAACACGGCATTGGCGAAGAAGAGATCGTCGTACTGGGGTAACCGGCGCTCCAGGTAATCCAGCAGCTCGCTGACCCGTGCGAGGAACCCGTCAGGCAGATCCCGACGCACGCCGCCGGGCACGTTGTACATGTGGTAGACGCGACCGCCGCTCATCTGCTCGAAGAGATCGAGCACATAGTCACGGTCGGTGACCCCCCAGAACATGTTGCTGTACATGCCGGTAGTGGCCGCATGACCGCCAAAGGTGAACAGGTGTGCGGCGATACGCGAGAGTTCCAGGTGCAGTACCCGCAGCCATTGTGCGCGAGCAGGTACCTCGAGACCGCCGAGCTCCTCCACTCCGAGGGAGTAAACCACTTCCATGGGCACCGGGTCCGGTACGCAAATGCGCGGCACCAGTGCGATGTTCTGCATCCAAAGCCGGGTTTCCATCAGCTTTTCGAAACCGCGGTGCAGATAGCCACCGTCGGCCTTCGCTTCAGTCACGACATCACCTTCCAATTTCACCTTCAGGGCATAATTGCCTTCGATGCCGGGGTGATTGGGACCGAAGTTCAGCTCATATTCATGGCTGGGCGGATGCTCGACCGACTTGTAGTTTTCCGGTCTCATTCCACGATACCCCCGCCCTTGGCGACGATCTCCTGCAGCCAATCCGGGTTGTATTCCTTCCAGTCGAAGGTGTCGCGTACGAATTCCTCGGTATCGAAGGATTTCAACATCGGGGGCGGCCCGTTCCATTCAGTGAGTATGAACTTCTCCATGTGGGGCGAGCCTTCGAAATACAGGCCATACATCTCATAGATGTCGCGTTCGAAAAAGCCGGCGGGCACGTATAGGTCATAAACGGAGATGTAGCGCGCACTCTGTTTGCTGATTCGGGTATGGGCTGAAACCAGGACCCCCGTCTCGTAGGACCAGACGTGATAGACAAGCTCGAACTCTTCATCCTCCGGCCAGTCAACGCAGGAGATCGATGACAGGTGAAGATAACCGGCACGCCCCTTCAGGAGCTGCAGCAGCGTCGGCAGGGCATCGGCCTCGATGTCGACGCGGATGCGGCCCGGGCGTTTGCGCTGCATCACAGCGCCTTCCATCTCGCCCAGGACCTCGTCGAGCCGAACGGCTTTGATCTCTTTGCTCATGTGCTCTTCAGCGCTCCATCAATTCCTTGTTTTCCGGCTCCAGCTCGACATTGGTCAGTCCCAGCTCCTGATGATGCTGCAGATACTTCTCAAGTCTTACGGTATGCTCGCCCAGGGATTCATCCCCGAGCAGGTCGTAATGCCGTGCCTCACCAATGACATCAGTCGGGGTGTGCCAGTCGTCACCGAACAGGTGCTGCTGATTGCCCAGGTAATGGTCATAACGTTTGAAATAGTCTTCCCAGGAATTGGCCTCGCCACTTTCTATCTTTTCGCGTAACTGCTTCAGTCCTTCCTGAACCGCCTCGGGGCGAGGCATGCAACCGGCGATATACATATCCACCGGCAGATACTCGTTCAACTGCTTGGCAGTGGCATAGCTGTTCCAGTACATGCCGCCGTTGACGGTGCAGGAACAGATGCCGATCACATACTTGGGCCCCTGCATCTGCTCGTAGGTGAGAATGATGCGTTTCAGCGTCTTGATCGAGACATAACCGGTGATGAGCAGGATGTCCGCCTGGCGCGGGGTCACCATCGGCGACACGCCGAGGCGTTCCAGGTCAAAACGCGAGGTGATGGCGGGTGGCAGCTCGATCGCACCGCAGCCGGTACAGTAGTGCAGGATGAACAGGGATCGGGCGCGGCAAAATTCCGCGAAGCCGTCCATCACACGCTGCAGGAAGCTGTCCTTCTTTGTCTCGCAGGCGATACCTGTGGAGACCGCGGGCGGGATGGCAGGAAACGTTTTTTCCTCACTCATGACGCAAACTCCTTCATTTCATCATCACCATGGCAAGGCCGAGCAGGGCAATGCCCGTTGGCCACTTCCATAGCCAGCGGATGACCTGGTCTGTCTTGTAGCGCGGAAAGATAACGGTGACGCTGGATGAGATGGCAGCGACGGCGAAAATCTTTAGCAGGAAGAACAGCCAGTTCTCACCACCGCCGAGGAACAGGGTCACGAATATCACGCTTACGGTATAGATCTGGAAGCACTGCATCACGAACAGGGCGCCGAGATACTTGCCGCTCATCTCCACCATGGGGCCGGTGGCGATCTCCGCGGGTGCGACATACACCTCGAAGGGTTCCTTGGCCAGCATCGCATGCGTGCTGATCAGTCCGGCAATCGCCAACAGGGGCATGACGCTGATGCCCCACGCGGCCACGCCGCCAGCCTGTTGCATTTCGATGATGGTCGGCAGATTGCTGGTGCCATACACCATGATTGCGCCGGCGACAACGATGATGAAGGGCACGTCATACGCGAGCATCGAGGTGAGGGCTCGCGAGATACCGATGGATCCGTTCGGGTTGGCGCACTGGCCGACACCCAGTGCCAGACCGAGAGAGGGCACCATCATCAGGTAGATCAGGGTGATCAGGTCACCCTCGCGGGCCATGCCCATCATGCCGGGTACCGGAAGGAATACCTCGGCGGCGATGTACCCGCCGATCACCATCATGATGCCCAGGTCATGCAGTGCGCCATGGGATATCTGGGTCTTTTTGCTGTAGAGCTTGATGACGTCGTAGAGCGGCTGCAGCAGCGGGGGGCCGACACGCCGTTCGATCCGGGCGCGCAGGCGCCGCATCATGAGAACCATCGCCAGGCCGACCACGAAGGCGACCAGCGGCATCAGGGTGAACTCAATGAGTAGCGTATACCATTCCATAATTGCCTCGGATTCAGCGCGTCTCCATCCCCGTTATCGTCGACTCGGACTCATGGCAGACCGACCCAGAGCAGCAGGACCACGGCGCCGAAGAGCGGGTAGTAGGAGGCAAAGCGGCTGCGGAATATGCCCAGGGACAGCGAGGTGGAAAATGCGGTGATGGACACCAGTACTGATTCCAGCCACCGGATACTGCCGCGATACCAGGGGCCGATCACCCGCATCAATCCGGGATAAAAGTTGTGGCTGTAGTGATAGCGCATGTCCGAGCTGAGGAAATGACCACCGGCATAGTTGTCGAACTGATGGACGCGTTTGCTCCGATTCCCTGCAAGGAACACCAGGGCACCGATGCCGATGGCGATCAGCATGATGCTGACGACCCACAACATGTCGAGGCTGCCGCTGTCCGTGTTGACACCGCCCAGGTGATAATCCAGTGCTGTGATGCCCAGTGACTGCTGAGCGATTGTGACCAGGTCGAGGGCGAGTCCGGGCATGTAACCGGTGATAAAGGCGATGCCACCCAGTGACAGCATGGGGATCACCATGCTCCAGGGTACCTCGCGGACATTCTCGTGCTCGAGTCGCAGTTGGCCGAGGAAGGTGTTATGGATCAGCTTGTAGACGCTGAGGACGGTCCCCAGTGTGCCGATCGAGGCGGCAAGGAACAACAGGGGCATCTCTTGCGCCAGCAGTGATTTGTATACCAGCCACTTGGAAACGAAGCCGTTCATTGGTGGCAGGCCCGCCAGCCCTATAATGCCGAGCAGCATGGCGACGAAGGTCAGTGGCATGCGGGTCACCAGTCCGCCCAGTCGATCCAGGTTGGTCGTGCCGGTCCGGTAGGCGACCGCGGTGACCGTGAGGAAGAGCGCCGCCTGATAGGTGGCGTAATTGAAGACATGCAACAGGCCCCCGGCGGCGCCCATCGGGCTGGCCAGCATGAGTCCCATCAGCATATAACCGCTCTGCCCGATGCCGTGCCACGCCAGCAGCATGCGTGCGTCTGTCTGCTTGAGCGCGATAAAGGTGGGAACCACAATGGTGATGGCGGCAAGCCACAACCAGAGATCACGCGCCACCAGGAAGGTGTAGGGGATCTCCAGTTCGATCAGCCGGTCCATGCCAACCACGGTCATGATGACGGCTGCAATGGCAAACAGGCCCATGCGTGAGGAGATGGCCCCCAGAAAGGCCGCTGCCGGGCCTGGCGTCAGGCTGTAGGCTCTGGCCTGCCAGAGATGAAAGGGCACCATGGCGAGCTTGATCAGGAAACCACTGCCGAACAGTCCGATGCAGAGCCACAATATGCTGGTGGGCGCGCCGGCCAGGTAGTCTCGTGCGGCACTGTAACTGAGTGAGCCGGCGTTCACCTTGAGCAGGATGATGGCTGCCAGGATGGCGACGGCACCGCTCATGGCATACACCAGATAACGGAAGGCGGCCTGAACGGC
>JANTHH010000019.1 GCA_024762485.1 Chromatiales bacterium | reverse complement strand
AATGGTTCGAGGTGCAGGTCGCCAATCAACCTCCGGCACCAGAATCCACCGCGGCGCAGCCGGCCATACCCAACGCCTCCAGGCCAGATGCAGTGCCTGCCAACGAGGCAGGGGATGGGATGGGTGCAGCTACGGGGTCGCCGGCGGTCGAGGGGCCGGCGGAGGGCGTACATTCCCCCGTGTCGACGGCGGCGGCCGGTATCGGCGAGACCGCTGCAGTGGTATCCAGCCCCACCAGTGAAGGCGGGCCTCCCACAGAAGTCGCGACGAACCCCGAACCGGTAACAGCCGGGTCGACCGATAGCGGATTCCTGCCGGCGGATGAGACATCCGGCAGTGGCATCGACGGGGCGGATGCATTGCCTGCGACCCGGGATTCGGGCAGCCAGGCACCGCCCGGCTTCCTGCCGCCTTCCCTGGAGACGTCATCCACGCCGCCGGCCACCGATGCGGCAGCGGTGGATACCCAGGCAGCTGACGTGCCGGCCGCCGTACCTGAGGTCCGGGAGGGCCCGAAGGTCGAGCCCGTGCAGACACAGCCCGACGCGGCAGAGCCAGCCAGTCAGCGCGAGGAGAGCCCCGCCGCGGCAGCTGCCATCGCAAGCGACGGCATGACTGTCGGGGCCCTGCTCAAGCAGGCACGCGATGCCTATTGGCGAGGCGACTACACGACAGCCAGGGACAGTTACCAGCAGGTCATTCTGCTCGATGACCGGGATCCGGCCCCCCATGGCGAGCTCGGGAACGTCTATTTCGCCCAGAAGGACTATGCCCGGGCGGCGCAGGCCTACACTGAGGCCGCCTATCGCCTGCTGGCCCAGGACCGGGTCAAGGAGGCGAAGCGCCTTCTGCCGATACTCCAGGGGCTGGACGAACAGAAGGCACAGGAGCTTCATGGGCTGATCACACAATACGAGGGGCTGAAGTCGTCAAACTGATGATGGCCTGACAAGAGGGGGACAGGTCGTGGCAGACGATGGGGACAACACGGGAAAGACCACGAAGAAAACGGCGGCCGGGAAGGTGGAGACCCAGCAGCCAGCGGTGAGGAAGAAAGTGGTCAAAAAGACCGCCGCCAGCAAAAAAGCAACGGTAAAGAAAAAGACAGCGAGCAGAAAAAAGGCAGCGGTAAAGAAAAAAACCACGGCAAAGAAAAAGGCGGCCACCACGAAAAAGGCCGCTGCCGGAAACAAGGCCACTGTGAAAAAGGCCGCCACAATCGCAAAGTCGGCGGACGAGAGAAAAAAGGCCGCCGAGAAGGCGCCGGACAATGCGGCAGCCGGGGCGCCGACATTGAAGCAGGAGCCCGCCAAAGCGGTTAAGGCAGGTGACGAAACCGAGAAGGCAGCCAGGGAAGCGGCAGCCGGTGACAGGAAGGCACTGGCAGACAGAATACTGTCAGCGACCGGTGGCAAGTCGGCCACACACGCAACAGAGAATGTAACGATGACTACCGAAGACAAGACGGACAAAAAAGAGGGTGGGTCGGGACAGCAGCCTGACACCTCTGCTGCCGACATGCCCAACGTCAAGGCGGTCGAGGATGTCGAGCGGCAGCCGGTCATGGACATGTCCTGCATGGAGGACTTCCGCAAGACCTTCGAGGCGAGTGCAAAACGCTGGGAGATCGTGGTCTACCCGTCGATGCTCGCGTTCATCTTTCTCGCTGCCATCGGTTTCTACATGGTCTACATGCTCACCGGCAGTGTGAGCAGGATCGCCGACAACATAGAAGGCGTCGGCGACAATATGACCACCATCACCACCCACATGGCGCATATGACCAGCGAGATCAAAACCATGTCGGTAGAGGTCAAGGCGTTGAACAAGCGCATGAAGGTCATTACCGACGAGATGCACACCATCTCGCAGGACGTGGCTCATCAGGTGGGTGCAATGGACTCCATTGTGGTGAACATGACCGGGCTGAACGCGTCGATCACGGATATGTCTGTAACCATGCACCAGATGCAGCGCGATACGGCCATCATGGGATACAACCTGCACTCGGTCTCCGGTCCGATGCGGGTAATGAACGGATTCATGCCCTGGTGATCGTGCCGGGCAGACACAGGAAATCAGGTAACCAGATATGACACGCCCATCCGCAAGTCTCAGAAAGCGGTTGAAGAGCCTGGAGCAGCACCTGCGGGAAGAGAATCCCCTGCTGGTCGATGCTGTGGGTGGTTATCGCCGCCTCTCCCGCGTCGGTTATGCCATGGGTCTGCTGTCTGCCGACGAGTCTTTCGCCACGCAGATATCCTGGTGGCCGCTGATCTCGGTTCTCGGCACCTTCTCTGCCGGCAAATCCACCTTCATCAACCATTATCTGCAGTACCCGTTGCAGGACACCGGCAACCAGGCAGTGGACGACAAGTTCACGGTGATCTGCTACAGCAGTGACGAGAAACCGCGGACCCTGCCGGGCCTGGCGCTGGATGCCGATCCGCGCTTTCCTTTCTATCAGACCAGCGAGGAACTGGAGAAGGTCGCCGACGGAGAGGGGCGGCGCATTGATGCCTATCTCCAGCTGAAGACCTGCAATTCGCCCCAATTGAAGGGACGGATCCTCATCGACTCGCCGGGATTCGACGCCGATGCGCAGCGTAGTGCGACACTGCGTCTGACCAATCACATCATCGATCTGTCCGACCTGGTGCTGGTGTTCTTCGATGCACGTCATCCCGAGCCCGGCGCGATGAGTGATACGCTGGCCCATCTCGTCGGTGGCACGGTCGACCGCTCCGACAGTTCCAAATTTCTCTACATCCTCAACCAGGTCGACACCACGGCCCGCGAGGACAACCCCGAAGAGGTCTATGGCGCATGGCAGCGTGCGCTGTCACGCGAGGGACTCACCGCCGGTCGTTTCTACAGCATCTATGATCCCGATGCAGCGGTGCCGATCGAGGACCCGGGACTGCGCCGTCGCTTCGAGTGGAAACGTGACCAGGATATGAGCGAGATCACCTCGCGCATGGACCAGGTGACGGTGGAGCGCGCCTACCGCATCGTCGGTGCCCTGGAAAAAAGGGCGCAGGAGATCCAGGAGTTCTACGTCCCCCGCCTGCAGAAACTGATTGCAGACTGGCGGAATACCGTTCTGAAGGTGGAGGCTGGCATCTATGCCCTGTTCGCGCTGCTGGCGGGCGGGGTGCAACTGGCTGGTACCGACGTGGTCGGTGGTGCCGCCTCGCTGTTCGAGACTCTCACCGCCAGCCCCTGGGGTACCGTTGGGCTCATCGTGGGCGGCGCGGTCCTGGTACTGGGGATCCATTTCACGGTACGTACCCTGGTATCCCACCGCATGCAGTGCAAGCTCATGGCCTCGACCGAGAATCACCGTGACCGGCTGGTTCGGGCGTTCAAGAAAAACACCCGTTTCTGGCGCAGCATCTTCGAGTTGAACCCCGCTGGCTGGAATCCGTGGAACCGCCGCCGCGTCCGTCAGGTGATCGCAGAATCCGACCGTTATGTGCAGACCCTGAACGACAACTACACCGACCCCTCCGGGTTGCGTACTCCGGAGCCCTCGATCCTGGCAACGGATGAAGAGCCCGTTGTCGATGCGGGGGACAAGGACAAGGCGCTCAGCGGTGAGGTCATCCGCCCAGCACGCTGAACGAAGGCGAGCCGTCGTGAAATACCGCTCAACCCACTTGATGCTCCTGGTGCTGCTGATCGGCCTCTCCGCCGCTGCCAGCGCCTACAGTCCGTCCCAGTCCTACCGCGCCCGTTATCTGCCTACGCCACTCGATCTTTTCGAGACGGGGCTCTACTGGCTGAACGATCTTGCCGTACCCGGCGCAGAGGGTGATCCGGCATCCGTATTGCTGGCCATGCAGGATGTCGCCGGCAGGCAGTTCGACCTGGCCGGGATGGCCTGGCGCGTCGGTGGCGTGCGTTACATGAAGATGGATGTTCTGGCGCGCAGTCACTTCCAGAACCGCCTGCGCGATCAGTTGTTCACCGAGCTGGCCAGGGTCATCGGTTTGTACGACCCGCTGCCTCCGCGCATGCTGATGATTCCCGGCCGCTGGCTTGGTGGCGACATGGCCGCGGGCGGTGTGCTGGTGATGCCCCGCCATCGCCCGAGCCACCGTCTGGTGTTCTATTTCCGCTACGGGGGGCAGGGGTGGCGTATCGTCGATGTGAGTGACAACGGCGTATTGTTCACCGACCACATGCGCAGCCTGCTGGACAGCGGTGAGTGGCGGCCGGAATAGCGGGCGCAACCTCCTCCGCGGGTCTCATACGCAGAGCTTGATAGAATCGGCGGAATCACCCTGGCCGGACGGCCACAGGGATACCCGCTGACGACATGGGCGCGCAGATGAGACAAGGCCGCAAGCAACCACCACCTGATCCACGCATCGGCCTGGCCCTCGGCAGCGGGGCTGCCCGTGGCTGGGCCCATATCGGCGTCATCAACGCACTGACCGAGCTGGGTATCCGCCCCGGCATCGTGACCGGGACATCGGTCGGCTCGCTGGTGGGTGCCGGCTATGCCAGTGGGCAGCTCGACCAGCTGGAATCGTGGGTGCGCGGTCTGGACTGGATGGACATCGTCGGTTTTTTCGATGTCACCCTCCTCGGCGGCGGCCTGATCCAGGGCGAGAAACTGCTGGACTACATGCGGGCGAAAATGAAGCCGGTGGCGCTGGAGGAACTGGATATTCCACTGGGCATTGTTGCCACGGACCTCAACAGTGGCCGCGAGGTCTGGTTCCGTGAAGGCCCCCTGCTGGAGGCGATCCGTGCCTCCATCGCGCTGCCCGGGCTGTTCACGCCGGTCAGACATGAAGGCCGCTGGCTGGTTGACGGCGGCCTGGTTGACCCGGTGCCGGTATCCCTCTGCCGGGCAATGGGTGCGGAGACCGTCATCGCGGTTAACCTGAATGGCGACATCGTCGGCAAGCATTTCAGTGCGAGAAAACGTCAGCAGATGCCGACGGAGGCCGACCCGGATGATGAGGATGATCTCTGGGCATCGATGTCGCGACAGTTCCGCCGTGGCCTGTCGGGGCAGAACAGCGAGCTGCTGGCCAAGCTGATCGGCAGGGGAGAGGCATCACCCGGTCTGTTCGATGTCATGGCCGGCTCGATCAACATCATGCAGGACCGCATCACGCGCAGCCGCATGGCCGGGGATCCGCCGGAAGTCGTCATCGCGCCGCGACTGGCACAACTCAAGCCGCTCGAATTCGACCAGGCAGCCATCGCCATCGCCGAGGGCCGGGCTGCCGTGGAGCGCATGCGCCCGGCACTGGCTGCCGTGTTGGAGGATGTCTGATTGTCTCCGACTGCGCCGCAACCAGTGGCGGGGCATGCGCCGGCAACAGCCCCGTCGATACGGCGATCCCGCATGCAGCCCGTCTGTGCCATTGGTGATGACAACGGCGGGCCCGTAAAGACGGGGATGCACTGATGGCCAGTGGCATATTCGCGATTCTCGACGACGTGGCGATGCTGCTCGACGACGCCGCCATGCTGAGCAAGGTGGCGGCAAAGAAGACCGCCGGCCTGCTGGGTGACGACCTGGCGGTCAATGCCGAGAAGGCGACGGGCTTCCATGCCAGCCGTGAGCTGCCGGTGATCTGGGCAATCACCAAGGGTTCTTTTCTCAACAAGGCCATCATTCTCCCCATCGCCTTTCTCGTCAGCGCATACCTGCCCTGGCTGATCGTCCCCGTGCTGCTGCTGGGCGGCGCCTATCTCAGCGTCGAAGGGGCCGAGAAGGTCTACGAATGGTTCACCGGCCATGAACTGCATCCGGTCGCGGCAGAGCAGATCGACGACAGCCGTGAAATCCTCCAGCGTGAGGCCACCAAGGTCAGGGCAGCGATACGCACCGACTTCATCCTGTCGATCGAGATCATCGTCGTGTCGCTGGATATCGTTATCGAGGAATCACTGCCCATGCAGGTGATGGTGGTGACGGTCATTGCGCTGCTGGCCACGGTGGGGGTCTACGGCCTGGTGGCGCTGCTGGTGCGCATGGACGACGCCGGTCTGCATCTGCTCGCGCGGGCGCGCTCACTGAACGGGGCCGGTGCACGCCTGCTGAAATTCCTCGGTGCGTTGCTGATCTCCTCGTTGCCGAGGGTGATCCGTCTGCTGGGAATCGTCGGTACACTCGCCATGCTGCTGGTCGGTGGCGGCATGTATGTCCACAACATAACCGCCGTGCATCATGCCCTGGAGGCGCTGCCGGAATGGCTGGCCAGCCTCACCATGGGCATGGTGATCGGATCACTGCTGCTGGTGGTGATGAAGGCACTCAGGCGGATACGGGCAGTGCGCTGAAATACCGGCGAGTTGCTGCATCAACGGGCGTTCAATACAGCTGAACACTCGCCTGCCGGGTCGGCGCCAAGACAGGCTAGTGGGTGGTCTCCACGGGCATGCCGGCCTGCCTCCATTCGGGAAAGCCGTCTTCGAGGCGGGCGGCCTTGAATCCCTTGTCGCGCAGCTTGGCCACGGCATCGAAGGCGAGGATGCAGTGGGGCCCGCGGCAGTAGGCGACCACCTCGTGCTTCGGGTCGAGATCCGCCAGGTGGGACTCCAGGTCCTGTAACGGGATGTTGATGGCGCCGGGCACGTGGCCTGCCGCGTATTCCTCCTCGGGGCGCACATCCAGCACTGTCACCAGGCCATCCCGGGCGCGATCGAGCAGCTCCTGGCGGGCGAGGGGCTCCAGCTCGTCCCGGGTGGTCAGGTAGCTCTGCACCAACTGCTTGACCTCCGCCAGGTGGCGCTCGGCCGTCGTGCGCAAGGCGTCGAGCAGCACTAGCACGTCATCACCGCTGAGACGGTAATACACCTTCAGCCCCTCCTTGCGACAGGTCACCAGACCCGCCTGCTTGAGCACGCGCAGGTGCTGGGAGGTGTTGGCCATGGTCAGGCCGGCCACCTGGGCCAGCTCATCGACGCTGCGCTCTGCCTGGGCTATGAATTCCAGTAATTCCAACCGGTTGCCGTTGCTCAATGCCTTGCCGACACGGGCGAACTGGGAAAAAAGATCGTGTTTGAAGTTTCCGCTTGACATGTTGATGTCATCCGATAATCTACTATTCAAGTAATCACTTGAGTAATAAGGCAATTGGCTTCAAGTATAGATAGCCAAGCTGTTATGGGCAATGGGCCCATCGGGCAGAGAGGGCCAGATAATGGACATCAACGGGTTTGTAATGAGCCACGAGAGCGGCATCCGCATGGGGTTCTTCCTTGGCATGCTGGCGGTGATGGGGGTGTGGGAGCTGATTGCGCCGCGTCGCGCGCTGACGGTATCAAAGGCCGTACGCTGGGCCAATAACCTGGGCCTGGTGTTATTCAACAGCGTCCTGTTGCGTCTGGTATTTCCGGCCGCAGCAGTGGGCGTGGCAGCCTTCGCCGCTGAACAGGGCTGGGGCCTGTTCAATTATCATCAGGTGCCTTTCTGGCTGGCCGTTGTCGCCTCGGTGGTGGCGATGGATTTCATCATCTGGCTGCAGCATGTGATGGTGCATGCGTTGCCCCTGCTGTGGCGTCTGCACCGCGTGCACCATGCCGATCCGGACTATGATCTGACCACCGGCGCACGCTTTCATCCCATCGAGATCTTCCTCTCCATGGGCATCAAGTTCGCCACCATCCTCCTGCTGGGTCCACCGGTGGTGGCGGTGGTGATCTTCGAGGTGGTGCTCAATGCCACCGCTATGTTCAATCACGGCAACGTGCGTCTGCCCCAGCGGGTCGACCGGGTATTGCGCTGGCTGCTGGTGACGCCGGACATGCACCGGGTGCATCACTCGGTGGAAGACGACGAGGCCAACAGCAACTTCGGCTTTGCACTACCCTGGTGGGACCGTCTGTTCGGCACCTACCGGGACCAGCCGCGCGCTGGCCATGAGGCCATGACCATCGGCATCCGCAAGTATCGCAGACCCACCGACGTGTCCTGGCTGCCCGGCATGCTGCTGTTGCCCTTCCGCGGCAAGATCTCGGACTACACGATCAACCGCCGCCAGTGGGGGGATGGAAACGATGACTAAGCACCTGTTACGCCTCCTGGTGCTGGGGCTGGTACTGGCGGGTGTCGTCGCAGTGGTGCTCTACCGCGACGCGCTCAGTGCCGAGGCCCTGGAACAATGGGTCAGAGACCTCGGTGCCGCCGGTCCGCTGGTATTCATGCTGATCTATGCACTGGGCACTGTGCTGTTCCTGCCGGGCTCGGTCCTCACCCTGGCCGGTGGTGCGCTGTTCGGCCCGCTCTGGGGCACCCTCTATAACCTCATCGGTGCCACCCTGGGCGCCACCCTGGCGTTTCTGATCGCCCGTTACCTGGCCGGCAGCTGGGTGGAGCGCAAGAGCGGGGGCCGCATCCGGCAACTTAAAGAAGGGGTGGAGGCCGAGGGCTGGCACTTTGTCGCCTTGACGCGCCTGGTGCCGCTGTTTCCGTTCAACGTGCTCAACTATGCCCTGGGGCTGACGCGCATCCGGCTGTCGCATTACGTCATTGCCTCCTTCGTCTGCATGTTGCCCGGCGCCTTTGCCTACACCTACCTGGGTTATGTCGGGCGCGAGGCGGTGGGCGGTGGCGAGGGGCTGATCCAGAAGGCGCTGCTGGCGCTGGCGCTGCTGGCCGTGGTGTCCTTCCTGCCGCGCCTGATCGGGCGTTTGCGCCAGGGCCCCATGCTGAGCGTGCAACAATTGCATGAACGCCTCGCGGGCAAGGACAAACCGCTGCTGCTGGATGTTCGGCCTGCCGGGGATTTCAACGGCGAGCAGGGTCATATTCCCGGGGCGCTGAACATCCCCCTGGAGCAACTGGCACAGCGTCTGGACGAATTGATTCCTTATCTTGAGAAAACCATCACCATCGTCTGCCGCACCGACAGGCGTTCAGCCAAGGCTGCGCTGCTGCTCGGCAAGCATGGTTTCGCCGATGTGCATGTGGTGCAGGGCGGCATGACCGCCTGGAACCAGGCCGGATACCCGGTCGAATGAACCACGACGCAAGCGCATTGGTCAGGGGAACGGAACACCCATCGCCTGCGGTGACTTTCCCGCGTGTCAGCTATTGGCCGTGCGGGCAGAGGAAGGGGGAGTGAATGAAACAACGTGACCTGATCATCATCGGTGGTGGCGCCGGCGGCCTGGTGGTCGCCAGCGTGGCGGCGCAGCTCGGCCTGGCGGTGACCCTGATCGAGAAAGAGCCACTGCTCGGCGGTGATTGCCTGCACGCCGGCTGTGTGCCGAGCAAGACGCTGATCCACACGGCCAAGGTGGCCGCGCAGATGCGACGCGCCGGTGAGTTCGGTCTGCACGGCGTCGAGCCCGCGGTGGACATGGCCCGGGTCAGCGCCCATGTGCAGTCGGTCATCGGCCACATCCAGCAACACGACGACCCGGAGCGATTTCGCGGCTACGGCTGCGAGGTGCTGCTGGGTCAGCCTGCTGAATTCATCTCGCCACACGAGGTGCGTGTCGGCGAGCAGGTGATCCGGGGCCGGCGTTTCGTCATCGCCACCGGCAGCCGTCCCTTCGTGCCACCCATCCCCGGGTTGGCCGAGGCCGGCTACCTGACCAATCTTGATCTGTTCTCACTGCAACAGTTGCCCGGCCGCCTGCTGGTGCTGGGCGGCGGCCCCATCGGCCTGGAGATGGCCCAGGCCTTCGCCCGCCTGGGCAGCGAGGTCACCGTGGTCGAGGCCCAGCCACAGTTGTTGTCGCGCGAAGAGCCCGAACTCACGGCGCAATTGCAGCAGACGCTGAGCGCCGATGGCATTCGCATTCATACCGACACGTTGGCTGAGCGGGTCGAAGTCACCGAAAGCGGCAAACGGGTGCACTGCCGCGGTGGCCTCAGCATCGAGGCCGACCAGATTCTGGTGGCGGTGGGCCGTCGTGCCAATGTGGAAACACTGGGGCTCGATGCCGCCGGTGTGCAGCACACGGCGCAGGGCATCACCGTCGACCGCCGGCAGCGCAGTTCCCAGCATCATGTCTACGCCTGTGGCGATGTCTGCGGGCCCTATGCCTTCACCCACATGGCCGAATACCAGGCCGGTATCATCATCAGCAATGCGGTGTTTCGCATACCGAAAAAGACCGACTACCGGGTGGTGCCCTGGGTGACCTTCACCGACCCGGAACTGGCGCGGGTCGGCCTGAGCGAACAGCAGGCACGCGAGCAGGGCATGTCGCCCACGGTACTGACCTTCCCCTTTCAGGACATCGATCGTGCGCTGACCGATGGCCAGACCCGGGGCATGAGCAGGCTGATCACCCGCAAGGGGCGGATCATCGGCGCCAGCATGCTCGGTCCACATGCCGGTGAACTGATCCATGAGATCGCGCTGGCGATGAAGACCGGTGCGAAGATCAGCGACATCTCTGCCACCATCCATGCCTATCCCACGCTGGCGCAGATTCATCGCCGCACCGTCAATACCGCCTATGCGCCGAAGCTGTTCAGCAAGGGCAGCAGAACGCTGGTGAAATGGATCAATCGCCTGCTGCCGTAGCCAGTAGCCTGATTCAGGCTTCCGTATCGAGGCTCCGTGCTATCGAGCGATAGCGCAGATTGGCACGCAGCAGGCTGCCCCACAGCAGCAGGGCGGAGAGCGTGAGCATCACCCCGCCGAGCCGGGCGGTGGGCATGCCCGGCCATGCGGCGAGGCTGAGGCACAGCACGGCCACGCAATGGGTGGCGAGTTGCCAGCGGGCCGGACGCTCGCCGATGAAGCCCTGCATGGTGGGTAGCTTGATGTCTGATTGTCGTTGCATCACCTTGCGGGTCTGCAGGTGATACCAGCTGAGGAAAGGCACTATCTTGTAGAGGGTGCCGCTGGTGAAAGACATGGCACCACCGACGATGGCCAGCACACCGACCAGGGTAACGGGCAGTCCGGCCAGCCAGGCCAGGGCCGCGAGCATGATCGAGGCCTGGCCGAGCCACCAGAATCCCAGGGTGGCGTCACGGCGTGGCCGGCGGCGGCGAAATAGCAAGATGAAGCCGGTGCCGGCGAAGAGCACGGGTGAGATCACCAGCAATAAGCCGATGGCGTTGAACAGCGCATGTTCACCCGGCAGCAGCGGCTGCAGCAGGGTCATCAGCAGCAGTAACAGGACGGCCACCGGCAGCAGGCGCTTCAGCCAGCGGGGATAGGCCGGGCTGAGATAGAACATCGGCAGGATCTCTCCGGCGATGGCGATCAGCAGCAGCCCCATCCAGCCGACCAGCCCCCAGGCAAGATGAATATTCACCCAGGCCTGTGGGTCGGGAAGAACCAGCCAGCCAGCCTGGCTGACGCCGAGAACAAGCCCGAGTGCCACGGTGACGGTGAGTGCCACCAGGGCCATCGCCACGCTGATGCGTGGACCTGAGGGTCCGGTGGCAGAGCGCAGAGCGCGGGCGCTCAGTGCCACGAACAACAGCAATGACATGGCGACGAGGGCTACACCCGTTAGCAACAGGTACGTGTTGACGAGGCCGAAGCCCAGTGCCAGCAACAGGCTGCCGCTGGACAGCGCAGCAACCATGAGTGCGCCCTGTGACAAACTGGCAGAGCGGTCTGAACCCAGCAGCACGGGTAGCAGTTGCAGTAGCGAGCCGCACATGATCATGCCGAGAAAGCCCAGTACCAGCAGGTGGGTGATCGCCAGTGTGGCAGGTGTCCATCGCGACTGCAGCAGCGGTCCGCCCTCGACGACAAACAGCAGTCCAGCGGTTACGGCAAACGGTGGTGCCACCAGAAAAAAGCGCAACGGGAGTCGATAGGGCGGCGAATCAGCCAGCGACAGTCCACGGGTATTCAGCATGGCGGCCGGCTTCCCAGCGACTGGGGCCAGATGAGGATCTCGAAACGGTCAGGCGCATGGCAGGTGGTCTGCCAGTGATAGCCCATGTTGCGCAACATGCCATAGAGCGGGTGTGGCTCGCGCCGGTGCAGGACCTGCAGGCAGTCGCCTTCTGGCATGTCGGCCAGGGCATCGAGGATGTGTTCCATCGGCTCAGGTGGTTCCAGGTCACTGACATCCAGCTGTTGCATCGTCAGACAGCGGCCTGCAGCCTTTCTAGCAGACTCTCCGCATCCGAACCCAGCAGCTGGTCGGCCAGCGGGTAGAGCACCTGCTCCTCCTTGGCATTGTGCTGTTGCAGCATGATGACCAGGGTGTCGCCGATGCCACTGAGCGCATCGGCATCCCGCGTGGCAAGGGCCTGTTTCATGTCGTCGAACAGTTGCCTCATCTCGGTGTGCTCCATGCGCATCACCTGGGTGGGGCCGCTGCTGTGACCCATGACCGATTCCAGGGCGGGAAACAGGATCTCCTCCTCCGCCTGGAAGTGCATCAGGGTGGCATCACTGAAGGCGTCGAACTGCTCGTCCGCCTGGGGCCAGTTGCTGTCCTGCACGGCCTGTTCGAATGCAGCAAAGCGGTTGTCACAGGCGTTGTGGTCCCGGGTCAGAAACTCGGATAGCTTCACCATTGACTTGACTCCTGTCGATCGCAGGTGGTGATGGTAAGGCCGCCATGCCGGGCCGATCCTTGATTTTTGTCATACGGGATACCGGGCATCAAAAGGGGAAATTGTGTCAACAGCTGCGATTGTCGGCTTGATCGTGCCGGCACTCCGACTTGACTGTTGTCAAGGAAAGCCGCCTCCATTGGTCTCACCTTAGGCCGTCATGAATGCACATACCCCTCCGTCATCACCGCGCCCGGGATCCTGGCTGCGGTCATTCATTCTGCTGATTGCGCTGCTGGGTGCGGGGGCGGCGACATCGGCCGGGCTCGAGGATTATTTCGATCAGGTACAGATCCTGTTCCCGCAGGCAGAGCGTCTTGGCCTGTACACAAAGAACCCACCCTCGGCCGCGGTTTTCGGCAACAACGGTCTGCTCGGCTACGTCTTTCTGACCAATGACATCCTTCCCATCCCGGCCTATTCGGGCAAGCCCATCAACAGCCTGGTCGGTTTTGATCTGAAGGGGAGGCTCCGTGGCGTGCGCATCGTCGAGCACCAGGAGCCGATCCTGCTGGCGGGCGTGTCGGAACAGGATCTGGCGCATTACATCGCGCAGTACAGTGGTCTGCCGATAGCCGACGACATCCGTATCGGTGGCGAGGCCGTGCCCGGACGGCAGGTCATCGATGGCATCAGCGGTGCGACCATCACCGCCATGGTGATCAACCGCACGGTGGCGGAGGGCATCAAGCGCGTTGCCAGGGCACGTGGCCTGCTGACAGGGAAAGGCAAGGAAAGTCATTTCATTGCCCCGCCGCCGATCTGGAAGACCCTGTGGTATGAGCGCTATGGATCCGTCATCGTCCTGGCGACGGGCCTGGGGGTGCTGTTGCTGATCCTGTTGTTCCAGGACTGGCTGGCCCGCCATCCCACCTTGCTGAAACGTGTGCGCACCGGCTATCTGTTGTTCACGCTGTTTTTCATCGGTGCCTATGGCATGGCCCAGCTGTCTGTGGTCAATGTTCTGACATTCGTCCAGGCACTGCTGCACGATTTCCGCTGGGAAAGCTTCCTCATGGACCCGATGATGTTCATGCTCTGGTCCTTCGTTGCCATGACCGTCCTGCTGTGGGGGCGGGGTGTCTATTGCGGCTGGCTGTGTCCCTTCGGCGCCCTGCAGGAACTGCTGTTTCGCCTCGGTCAACGGCTGGGCATGCCCCTGGTCGAACTACCGGGCGTGGTTCACGAACGCTTGTGGGCGGTGAAATATCTCTTGCTGCTGGGCCTGTTCGGCTTGTCGCTGCAATCGCTCGGCAAGGCGGAGATGGCAGCCGAGGTCGAACCGTTCAAGACGGTCTTTTCGCTGCGCTTCCTGCGTGAATGGCCCTTCGTGATCTACGCCCTGTCACTGTTGGGTATGGGCCTGTTCATCCGCAAGGCCTACTGCCGTTACCTGTGTCCACTGGGTGCCGCGCTGACATTCCCGTCTCGCTTCCGCATCTTCGACTGGTTGCGTCGACGCAAGGAGTGCGGCCGACCCTGCCAGATCTGTGCCCGTGACTGTGAGGTGCAGGCGATACGGCCGACGGGCGAGATCATCGAGAACGAATGTCACTATTGCCTCGACTGCCAGGTCACCTACTGGGACGAAAATATCTGCCCGCCGTTGGTGGAGAAACGCAAGAAGCGGGAACGTCGCCAGCGCCTCTCCGGCAACAGTTCTATTTGATCCTGGTCAATGTTCCTGCGCTATCCCCCTTGGCTTGCCGGCGGCTTGACATTCATCAAGGTGGACACCGGGGTCGCTCTTAATACTGACCCTGCCGCGATCTGAATATCCCTAGTCCATCGCCCCTGCTGGGGGCAGGAGAATCGATTCATGAAACCTCGCAAACTTATTGGAAGCGCTTTCGTCCTGTCATCGCTGGCACTGGCGATGGGCACTGCGATTGCAAGTACCAGTGGACACCCGGGCACCCCGGCCGAGAGCATGCGCTACGAAGGTGCACCCGCAGGCGTGAACCCCGCCGAAGCCAGGGACATGATCAGCAGTGATGGTCCTCCCATGACCACCGCCGAGTTCGACCGTGCCAAGCAGATCTTCTTCGAACGCTGCGCCGGTTGTCATGGTGTGCTGCGCAAGGGCGCCACCGGCAAGCCGCTGACGACGGATATCACCCGGGTGCGCGGTACCGAATATCTCAAGGCGCTGATCAACTTCGGTTCGCCTGCCGGCATGCCCAACTGGGGTACCTCGGGCGATCTGACCGAGCAGGACGTCGACATGATGGCCCGCTACCTGCAGCACGAACCACCTCAGCCGCCCGAGTACGGCATGAAGGAGATGAAGGCAAGCTGGAAGCTTGTGGTGCCGCCGAACAAGCGTCCAACGAAGCAGATGAACAATCTGAATCTGGAGAATCTGTTCTCTGTCACCCTGCGTGATGCAGGGCAGATCGCGCTCATCGATGGCGCCAGCAAGAAGATCGTCAATGTCATCGACACCGGCTATGCAGTGCACATCTCACGTCTGTCCGCATCGGGTCGTTACCTGTTCGTGATCGGGCGCGACGCGCGGGTCAACATGATCGACCTTTGGATGAAGAAGCCGCAGACGGTAGCCGAGATCAAGGTTGGCATGGAGGCCCGTTCGGTGGAGACATCCAAGTTCAAGGGCTGGGAGGACAAGTACGCCATTGCCGGCACCTACTGGCCACCCCAGTACGTGATCATGGATGGTGAGACCTTGGAGCCGCTGAAGATCGTCGCCACCCGCGGCATGACGGTGGACACCCAGGAATATCATCCTGAGCCACGTGTGGCCGCCATCGTGGCCTCTCACGAGCATCCGGAGTTCATCGTCAACGTCAAGGAGACCGGCAAGATCCTCATGGTCAACTACGAGGATCTGGACAACCTGAAGGTCACTACCATCGATGCAGCCCGCTTCCTCCACGACGGCGGCTGGGATTCCACGCTGCGTTACTTCCTGACCGCAGCCAACAAGTCCAACAAGATCGCCGTGGTGGACTCCAAGGAAGACAAGCTGACCGCATTGGTCGATGTCGGCAAGATCCCCCACCCGGGGCGTGGCGCCAACTTCATCCACCCGAAATTTGGTCCGGTGTGGGCAACCAGTCACCTGGGTGACCAGACCATCGCCATCATCGGCACCGATCCCAAGGGCCATCCAAAACAGGCCTGGAAGATGGTCGAGTCCATCAATGGCCAGGGCGGTGGTTCACTGTTCATCAAGACCCACCCCAAGTCCCACAACCTGTATGTGGACACCGCGCTGAACCCCGATACCAAGATCAGTCAATCGGTGGCGGTGTTTGACATCCGCCATCTGGACAAGGGCTTCAAGGTGTTGCCGATTGCCGAGTGGGCCAAGCTGGGTGAAGGCCCCAAGCGGGTGGTGCAGCCGGAGTTCAACAAGGCGGGTGACGAGGTCTGGTTCTCGGTGTGGAACGGCAAGACCCAGGAGTCCGCACTGGTCGTGGTCAACGACAAGACCCGCAAGCTGAAGGCGGTGATCAAGGACAAGCGCCTGGTCACCCCGACGGGTAAGTTCAACGTCTACAACACCATGCACGACGTCTACTGACGGGCGGGTGCGGGGAGCTTCGCACTCCCCGCACCTTCACCGAAGCCAATTCATCAGGCGGAGTAAGTCATGCAGCAACAGGGTTGTGTTTATCTGGTCGGCGCAGGTCCGGGTGATCCGGATCTGCTCACACTGAAGGCGCTGCGCCTGCTGCAGGAGGCCGATGTGGTGGTCTATGACCGTCTGATCTCACAAGGTGTGTTGGATTTGATACCGGGTGGTGTTTCCCGCATCAGTGTCGGCAAGGCCGTTGGCCACCACAGCATGCCGCAGGACGATATCAATGAATTATTGCTCAACCTGGTTCGCCGTGGTCGCCGTGTGGTGCGACTGAAGGGCGGCGATCCCTTTATTTTTGGCCGTGGCAGTGAAGAGGCGATGTTCCTGCGCCGTCATGGCTTCGATTTCGAAGTGGTTCCCGGCATCACTGCGGCAGCTGCCTGCAGTGCCTACGCCGGCGTGCCGCTCACACACCGGGGCATGAGCCGCGGTGTGCGCCTGGTCACCGGGCATTTCCGTGACGATGAGCCGATCGATCTTGACTGGCGCGCCCTGGCAGACCCCGAGGCCACCCTGGTGGTGTACATGGGGTTGGCCAATCTGCCACGGATCTGCAGTGAACTGGCAGCTGCCGGCATGGCCTCCAACATGCCGGCACTGGCCGTGCAGAGTGGCACAACGCCGGATCAGCAACGGGTGTCCGGTGATTTGGGCAGCTTGCCTGAAAAGGTGAAGGCGGCGGGTCTGGCGGCGCCGATCCTGATCATCATTGGCCGTACCGTTTCGCTGGCCGAGGAACTCGACTGGTATGTCCCTGACGGCGAAGAATTGGACGAGGGGGCCGCAGATGTGGCGCATGATCGCAGCGTGCATGCTTAGTGCCTTGAGCCTGTCATCGGTCGGCGTTGCCGCTGATGGCCTGAGCGCGGAACGCCAGGTCGAGCTGCGCAGCCTGCTGCAACAGGACTGCGGCTCCTGTCACGGTCTCACCCTCAAGGGCGGGCTTGGCCCCTCGCTGCTGCCGGCAGCTTTGGCCGGTAAATCCCGTGAATCATTGCTGGAAACCGTGCGTAACGGTCGTCCCGGCACCGCCATGCCGCCCTGGCGGCCGATCCTCAGTGAGCAGGAGATCGACTGGCTGGTGGATCGCCTGCTGGCCGGGGACGGCGCACTTCATTCAACCGAGTAGATGGGATCACCAAGATGCCGGGCAAGCGACCGATAACCCCTGAACTGCGCACCGAACTGAAGACCGGGGCCTTTGTCATCCTGCTGCTCGCTGCCATGTTGTCCGCAACGCTGGCCAGTGCCAGCACCCTGCTGCGTGGCACCGGAGACCTGGCCATCATCATTGAACGCGCCTCAGGTGCGGTACAGATTGTCGAGACCACCGGCAACACGCGCATCGGCCGGGTAGCTGGCCTGGGCGATCTGTCCCATGCCTCGGCTGTGTTCTCCCGCGACGGGCGCTACGCCTACGTGTTCGGCCGTGACGGCGGACTCAGCAAGGTGGACCTGCTTGAGGCGAAGCTGGTCACTCGTGTCCTGCAATCGGGCAACAGTATCGGCGGCGCCATCTCCCAGGATGGTCGGCTGGTGGCGGTGTCCAACTATCAGCCGGGCGGGGTCAAGATTTTCGACGCGGCAGACCTGAGCCTGGTGGCCGACATCCCGGCCGAGTATGGCGACGGCCTACGTTCCAAGGTGATCGGGCTGGTGGATGCCCCGGGCCAGCGATTCGTCTTCAGCCTGTGGGATGCCGGTGAGACCTGGGTGGTGGAGATGCGCGATCCTGCCAAGCCGGTGATTCGCAAATTCAAGGACATCGGCCGCAATCCCTACGATGGCCTGATCACACCGGACGGGCGTTTCTACATTGCCGGGCTGTTCGGCGAGGACGGCATGGCACTGCTCGACCTGTGGCACCTGGACAAGGGTGTCGAGCGCATCCTTCCCGGCTATGGCAAGGGCGAGCAGGCACTGCCGGTGTACAAGATGCCGCACCTGGAAGGCTGGGCTGTTGCCGGTGACCGCGCCTTCGTCCCGGCGGTGGGCCACCACGAGGTACTGGTCATGGACACCAAGACCTGGCGCGAGGTTGGCCGCATCCCGGTGCAAGGCCAGCCGGTCTTCGTCATGGCGCGGCCTGACGGTCGCCAGATTTGGGTCAATTTTGCCTTTCCCAGGAATGACAAGATTCAGGTCATAGATTCCGAGTCGCTGACGATCATCCGTACCCTGACGCCGGGCAAGGGTGTGCTGCACATGGAGTTCGAGCCCCGTGGCGAGGAGGTGTGGGTGTCGGTGCGCGACGCCGACCAGGTGCACGTCTATGACACCGCCTCCCTGGAACGTCGAACCGTGCTACCGGCGCACAAGCCCAGTGGCATCTTCATGACCGCCCGCGCACACCGTATCGGGCTGTGAGGAGACATTGATGGGCATGCCGACCCTTTCCCTGAACGACACCGAACAGTCACTGCTCGACGACTTTCAGCATGGGCTGCCGCTGGAACCACGGCCGTTTGCCCGTGTGGCCAAGGCATTGGGCGTGACCGAGGATGAGGTGCTCGGCCAACTGCAGCGCCTGCAGGACAATGGCGTGGTGAGCCGCGTCGGTCCGGTGTTCAGGCCCAATCGCGTGGGTGTCAGTACCCTGGCGGCACTGGCGGTGCCACCAGGCAGGCTGGAAGCGGTTGCCGCACTGGTGAGTGCCTATTCCGAGGTCAATCACAACTACGAACGTGAACACGCCTACAACCTGTGGTTCGTGGTGACGGCAGCGGATAGAGAACGTCTGGATACGGTCTTGCATGAGATCGGTGAGGCCACCGGCCTCGAGCCGCTCGATCTGCCGATGCTGGAAGACTATTTCATCGATCTGGGGTTCCGCCTGCAATGGACATGACCGTCACGCCATCACCGCTGTTCGCGGACGACGCACAACTGGCCCTGGTTGCCGCCATTCAGGACGGCCTGCCGCTGGTGCCGCGACCCTATGCAGCCATCGGTGAACGCATCGGCATGAGCGAGTCAGAGGTGATCGCGGGAATACGCGAGTTGATTGATCAGGGGCTGATCAAACGCCTCGGCGTGGTGGTACGGCACCGCGAACTCGGCTACGACGCCAACGCAATGGTGGTGTGGGATGTCCCGGATGAACAGGTACGCGAGATCGGCGCCCGCCTGGGCCGGTTTTCCTTCGTCACCCTCTGTTATCGCCGACCACGGCGGCTGCCGGTCTGGCCTTACAACCTCTTCACCATGATCCACGGCCGGGACCGGGACGAGGTGCTGGCGAGGATAGAGGAGCTGATACGTTGCTGCGGCCTCGAGAAGGTGGCACACCAGCCACTGTTCAGCGGTCGCCGTTTCAAGCAGCGTGGTGCCAAGTACGAACTTTCCGCGGTCTCACCTTCCGCAGCGATGATGGAAGCGACCTCAGTGGAAGGCAGAACACGATGAACACGCCAAGCCCGCTGGCGCGTGAATTCATCAACCAGTTTCAGGGGGGTTTCCCGTTGGCCGAGCGACCATTCTCTCTGGTCGCGGCAATGCTCGGTTCAACGGAGGCCACCCTGATCCAGACCATCGGTGAACTGCTGCAACAGGGCTGCCTGAGTCGCTTCGGGCCGATGTACGATGCATCCCGGCTCGGCGGCGGCCTGACCCTGGCGGCCATGCAGGTGCCGGACGAGCGCTTCGATACAGTGGCCGGACAGGTCAATGCCCTGCCTGGGGTCGCCCACAACTACCGGCGCGAACATCGACTCAATATGTGGTTTGTGGTCGCGAGCCAGACCCCCGATGGCGTGGCCGAGACCCTGGCCGAGATCGAATCGGTCACCGGCCTGCCTGTATATGACTTTCCCAAGCAGCGGGAGTTTTATCTCGGCCTGTGGCTGTATCTGGACGCAGCGGGTGGGATCGATACCGTACCCGTGCCGATAGCCACGGCCGAGCCGTCGGCGCCAGGTCCGTTGGACGCGGTGGACCGCCAGATCATCACTGCCACCCAGGAAGGCCTGCCGCTGCTAAGCGAGCCCTATCGGTGGGTGGCGGATGAGGTCGGGCTGAACGTTCCCGAATTGCTGGCCAGGCTCGATGACATGCTTGCCACGGGCGTCATCCGTCGTATCGGAGCGGTACCGAATCACTACCGTCTTGGCTTGCGTGGCAATGGCATGACCGTGTGGGATGTGCCCGACGAGCGGCTGGATGAACTCGGACGCCGTCTGGGTGAACTCGATGCAGTCAGCCATTGTTA
>JANTHH010000018.1 GCA_024762485.1 Chromatiales bacterium | reverse complement strand
TCGAGCGCCGAGCATGGCTCGTCCATCAGGATAACCTCCGGTGCCACGGCGATGGTGCGTGCGATGCACAGCCGCTGCTGCTGGCCGCCCGAGAGTCCGGTGCCCGGTTGATCCAGGCGATCCTTGACCTCGTCCCACAGGCCCGCCTTGCGCAGACTGGTCTCGACCACTTCCTCGACATCGGTACGATGGATCGCCAGCCCATGTATCCGCGGCCCGTAGGCGACATTTTCATAAATGCTCTTGGGGAAGGGATTGGGCTTCTGGAACACCATGCCCACCTGGGCGCGCAGGGGGACGACATCCATGTTCCTGTCATAGATGTCCTGACCGTCCAGCGTGATTTTGCCCTCGACCCGGCAACTCTCGATGGTGTCGTTCATGCGGTTGAGGCAGCGCAGGAAGGTGGACTTGCCGCAGCCCGAAGGGCCGATCATCGCCACCACCTCATGCTTGCCGATGTCCATGTTGACATCGAAGATGGCCTGCTTCTGGTCATAGAATACATTGACCCCCGTGCAGGACATCCGCGCATCGGCGACACGCACCTCGCCGACTGTCTCGCTGCTTCCGCCAGCGGTCGCTTCGCCGCTCTGCTCTACCGACTGCATCGCTGTTTCCTTCCCGAATCCCACATTCACCGCGGCATTCTCATTACCGTTTGTCATTGCGGTCACCCCGTATAAGTATGCACTGGCGGCTACCAGCGGCGTTCGAATTTTTTGCGCAGCACTACGGCCAGCGCATTCATGGTCATCAGGAATGCCAGCAGCACCATGATGGCGGCCGAGGTCTTTTCCACGAAGGCACGCTCCGGGCTGTCTGCCCAGAGGTAGATCTGTACCGGCAACACGGTGGACGGGTCGGTGGGGCCGCCCGGGATGTCGACGATGAACGCCACCATGCCGATCATCAGCAGCGGCGCCGATTCACCGAGCGCCTGGGCCATGCCGATGATGGTGCCCGTGAGCATGCCCGGCATGGCCAGCGGCAGGACGTGATGAAACACCATCTGCATCTTCGATGCGCCGACGCCCAGCGCCGCCTCGCGGATGGAGGGCGGCACCGATTTCAGTGCCGCGCGGCTGGCGATGATGATGGTGGGCAGGGTCATCAGTGTCAGCACCAGGCCGCCCACCAGCGGTGCCGAGCGCGGCAGGCCGAAGAAGTTGATGAATACCGCAAGCCCCAGCAGGCCGAAGACGATGGACGGCACGGCCGCGAGGTTGTTGATATTCACCTCGATGAGATCGGTCAGGCGGTTGGTGGGCGCGAACTCCTCGAGATAGACCGCTGCGGCCACCCCGATGGGGAAGGACAACAGCAGGGTCACCAGGAGAGTGTAGAAGGAGCCCGCCGCCGCACCGGCGATACCGGCCATCTCCGGCTCACGGGAATCACCCGCGGTGAAGAAGGTGGTGTTGAAGCGCTTCTCCACCCGGCCCTCGGATTCGAGCTTCTCGATCCAGCCGACCACCTTGTCGTTGAGCCGGCGCTCGGACTCCGGCAGCGTGCGGTCGATATGCCCCTTGACCAGCATGTCCACGTCATCGTCTGCCACCAGCCAGAGGCTCTGGGTGGTGCCGATGAGCCCCGGGTCGTCCATCACCATCTGCTGCAAGCGGGAACTGGCACCGCTGCTGATCAGCCGGTACAGCTTGCGTTTGTCGCGCCGGCCGCGGACTTCGGGAAACTCCTTGCGCAGCGCCGCCTTGACCAGCCCCGCATAGTCGCCCTGCAACAGCACCTGCGGATCGCGCGTGCCCTGTGGGTCGATCATCTGCTCATCAAAATACACATCCATGCGGATATCGGTCTGCTCGAACGCCGTGTAGCCATTGAGGATGATGGTGATGAAGAGAATGCCGACGAAGGCCACGCCGGAAAACACGGCGAGTTGCCCGAGGAAACGGAAACGCCGTTCCCGCGCATAGCGCTTCTTCAGCGAGGCGCGGACCACGTCGATGGGCTTGCGATCTGCAGGACTAGTCATATTGCTCTCGATACTTGCGCACCACGTGCAGCGCGATGACGTTGAGGACCAGGGTGGTGAGGAACAGCATCAGGCCCAGCGCGAAGGCGGCCAACGTCTTCGGACTGTCGAATTCCTGGTCGCCCACCAAGAGGGTGACGATCTGCACCGTCACCGTGGTCACGCTCTCCAGCGGATTGGCGGTGAGATTGGCCGACAGGCCGGCGGCCATCACCACGATCATGGTCTCGCCGATGGCGCGGCTTACCGCCAGCAGTACGCCACCGACGATGCCGGGCAGCGCGGCCGGGAGGATGACCTTGCGCACGGTCTCGGACTTCGTGGCACCGAGTGCATAGGAGCCATCGCGCAGCGACTGGGGCACCGCGTTGATGACATCGTCCGACAGGGAAGAAACAAAGGGGATGATCATGATCCCCATCACCAGACCCGCCGCCAAGGCGCTCTCGGAGGAGACCTCGAGCCCCAGGGAGGCACCCAGGTCGCGAACGAAGGGCGCGACCGTCAGGGCAGCGAAGAAACCGTAGACAACGGTAGGAATGCCGGCGAGCACCTCCAGCATCGGCTTTGCCCAGGCGCGCACCCGGGGACCGGCATACTCAGCCAGATAGATCGCAGACATCAGACCAATGGGCACCGCCACCACCATGGCGATGAAGGAGATGAGCATGGTGCCGGCGAACAGCGGCACCATGCCGAAGGCCCCCGATGATCCCACCTGGTCGGAACGGATGGCGATCTGCGGACTCCACTCCAGGCCGAAGACGAAATCGAAGAAAGGCACCGACTGGAAAAAGCGCATCGACTCGAAAAACACCGACAGCACGATGCCGACCGTGGTGAAGATGGCGATGGTCGAACTCAGTGCCAGGATGCCAAGGACAATGCCCTCGACCCGGTTTCTCGCCCGCATCTTCGGCGAGATACGACGCCAGGCCAGCGCCCCGCCGAAGATGGCGAGGGACAATGCGAGCACGCCCATGGCGGCGCGGCTGGTCTCCTGCAGGCTCTGGTAGTGGGCGGCCGCCCTTTTCAGTGCCTCACTGTTCTCGCCGGAAACCATGTTGTTCCCGGCGGCGATGTTCTTGATGTCGTTGATCACCAGTTCCAGCTCCGGACGCGGCAGCTGCTGCATCTCGGGTGGCAGGTCCTGCACCAGCAGGTCAACGATTATCGTCGGCTGCACCGCCATCCAGATGGCGATGACGATCAGCGCGGGAAGACCGCACCACAATGCCGTGTACATGCCGTAGTAACTCGGCAGCGAGTGCATGTCGCGGAATCTGGAGACGCCCCCCGCCACCTGCACCGAGCGCTGTCGGCCGGCGCGGTATGCGACTGCCGTCAGGCCGAGTAATACCAACAGGATCACGTATATCTGCATGTCGATCTTGCCCTGGAAAAAGGTGGAGCTGAAAACATGAATGGCGACCGTGTGGAGCGGCCGCCATTCTAGTTCAAACGATCTGACAGTTCAGCTTACTTGAACATTTCCATCGGCGTCATGTTACGGGCATCCGCCGCATACTTGGCGCGCTCGGCCTTCGGCATCGGAATCAGACCCTTGTCCGTCAGGTAGCCCTCGTCACCCCAGGCACGCTCGGAGGTGAACTCGGCCACGTACTCGGGAATACCCGGCACCTTGCCCACGTGGGCCTTCTTCACGTAGAAGAACAGCGGGCGGGAGACGGGATAGGAACCGTCGGCGATGCTCTCGAACTCGGGGGCCACGCCATCGATGGTCGAGCCCTGCACCTTGTCGGCATTCTGGTCGAGGAAGCTGAAGCCGAAAATGCCCAGTGCCGTCGGGGTGGCCTCCAGCTTCTGCACGATCAGGTTGTCGTTCTCGCCGGCCTCGATGAAGGGGCCATCCTCGCGGATGGAGTAGGCCACGACCTTGAAGATATCCTTACCCTTGGGCGCCTTGCCCTTTTTCTTGGCAATGGAGTCATAGACGCTCATGGGGATGCCCAGCTTCGCCATCAGGGCCTTGATTTCACCGGCCTTGTCGGCCTTCAGGCCACGCAGCTTCTTCAGGTCAGGGATCTTCTTGGCGCCACCGCCGAGTGCCAGTTCATCGAAGGCATCGCGGGTACCGGAGGTGGGAGGCGGACCGAGCACCTCGATCTTGATATCCGGCAGCGCGGGGTTGACCTGCTTCCAGTTGGTATAGGGGTTGTCGATCAGCTTGCCATCGGGACCGGGCACCAGCTTGGCCAGCGCGAGGTAGAGATCCTTGCGGGTCAGGTTGAAACGCGGGGCCTTGCGGGAATTGGCAACGACGATGCCATCGTAGCCGACCTTGACCTCGACGATCTCCTTGACGCCATGCTTGACACAACGCTGCTGCTCGGACTTCTTGATACGACGCGAGGCGTTGGTGATATCCGGATGCTGCACGCCCACACCGGCGCAGAACAGCTTCAGGCCGCCGCCGGAGCCGGTCGACTCGATCTTTGGCGTCTTGAAGGGGGTCGAACGACCGAACCGCTCGGCCACCACGGTGGCGAACGGGTAGACGGTGGACGAGCCGACAATACTGATGTAATCACGGGCAGCCGCCGCCTGGGCGACACCGGAAATAGCAGCAGCCGCAATGGCCGCAACAGCTAAACTTTTCTTCAACACGTTTTGCCTCCAGACAAAATTGGGCCAAGCCCGATAAGTAACAGCCTGTTTGATCCCATGCGGCGGTTGCCGGCACAGCGCACATCCCTCTGTGACGCCGCGGTATTGTGTGGAGGAAATATTTAGATATTGTGACAGCGGTGGATAAAGTCCGACCAAAAAACCGAGACGAATTATTTTTACCTGTTTTTCAAGATGTTAGCCCATTCATCCGGGACCAGCATCACCCTTCCAGGCAGACGAAACGGAATACGAAGGGCGAGGTCGATGTCCCGACGACGATGATCTCGCCCGGCGCGAGGTGGCAGATACCGCCCCTGTCGTTGCCACCGACCTGCTGCGGACCCACCAGGGTCCCGCAGGCGCTGCCGCGATCCCGCAGCTGATAGCCTGCAGCAGTCTGTTCGATCTGGAAATGATTGCGCGATACCTGCAGCCGGGTGCCGGCATCGACGAGATAGAGGTCGTTGTTGGGGCTGCCACCCGCCTTGCGCCGCTCGACCACCTTCATGCCGTGATCGCCGACGATCATGCGCGATTCGCGGCCCACCCGGAACGGGAACCGCTGCAGGGGCACCCGCTCGGCACCCAGCGATTCGGCCGCCTCTGGCGTGAGGGCCTCAAGGAACACCGCCCGATCGCTCATGCCGATGCGGCCTTGCTGCCGTCGGCTTCCCGGTGACCGTAGCCGTGGTCGCCACCGTAATAGGAATAATCCGCGTAGTGATTGCCGCCGAAATCGGCCATGCGTTTGATGTTCGCCTGGGTCAGCACCACCCCGACCGGGGCGATATGCGCCGCGCGCAGACGCTTCACCGCCTCCCTGGCCGTACGGTCATTGGTATGGTCCGCCCGCACCGCCATGATCACCGCATCGGCCAGGCGCGACATGACGATACTGTCGCTGACCGGCAATACCGGCGGGGCATCGATGATGATGTGGGCGAAGCGCTTGGCCATCACCTCCAGCATCCGGGAAAACGCCTCTGACGAGAGGAACTCGAGGGGATTGGGCAGGGAACTGCCCGCCGGCAGTACGTGGAGATCGAGTCCGTCCCGCGGCCTGGCGAGGCAGGCCTGCGCCTGGTCGGGGGTGACGATGAGGTCGGTGAGGCCAAGGCCGCTGTCGATATCGAACACGCCGGCGAGACGCGGCCTGCGCAGGTCCGCCTCCACCAACAGGGTACGGCCCATCTGTGCGAACGAGGCGGCCAGGTTCGTCGCCAGCGTGGTCTTTCCTTCACCGGCGGCGGAAGAGGTGACCATCACCACCTTCGGCGGGTTGTCGATATTGGAAAACAGGATGCCGGTGCGGATGTGATTGATCGACTCGGCGAAGGGTGAATGCGGGGCGTGCTCGACCACCCGCTCCGGTGGCGAATCGATCTCCTTGGCACGCACCAGCGGCACGATACCCAGGCCCGGCAGGCCCAGTCGTTCCTCAGCATGCTCCAGCAGGCGGAAGCTCGCATCCAGGCGGTCACGCAGGAAGGCCACCAGGACGCCCACCAGCAATCCGAGGAAGGTTGCACCCAGGAGGATGCGTATCTTGTTCGGTTTGTAGGGTGCGCCGGGGACCACGGCCTGGTCGATCACCCGGACATTGGAGACATCGTAGTCCCCGGTGACATCGAGCTCGTTGAGCCGTGACAGATATTCCTCGTAGACCTGGCGTGCGTTCTCCGCCTCTCGCTCATACTTGGCCAGCTCGAATCCCTTGCCGCGCAGCGCCTGCACCGTGTCCTTGCTCCTGGCGATGAGCGAGCGCAGCTTCTGCTCCTGCTTGCGTGCCACCTCGTATTCCTGCTTCAGGCCGCCGACAACCTTGTCGACAGCTTTCTTCAGCACCCGCGTCGCCTCCGCCAGCTCGCTGCGTGCCGCAATCATCTTCGGGTGCTTCTCGCCATAGCGTTCGGACAGCTCGGAGACCCTGCGGTACAACTCGGACTGCTTCTCCCGCAACTTGCTGATCAGGCTGCTGTTCAGCACCGCAGCGAGTGAATCATAGGCATCGGGCGAGTTCCGCAGGCGCTGCACCTCTCGGTAACGTATCTCCGCCTCGCTGCGTTTCGCCTGGGCCGCGATCAGCTGCTGGGAAAGCCCCGCGAGTTCGGCACTGATCATCTTCCCCCGGCTCTCCGAGTCGATCAGACCCTCTCGCTGCTGGTAGTCCTGCAGGGCCTGTTCGGCCCGGGTGACCTTGTCACGCAACTCTGCCAGCTGCTGATTGAGGAACAGGGTCTGTTGCTGCGCCGTGCTCATCCGCGAAGAGAGGCCGAAATCCCGGTAGCTCGCCGCTACCGCATTGGCCACCCGGGCAGCCAGTTCGGGATCGGGACTGTCGTAGCTGATGGTGATGACCTGGCTGTCCTTGCCGATATCCACGCTGAGTCCGCCGACAACCCGATCCGCCAGTGCCAGCCTTTGTTGCTCCCGATCCGGTTCCTGCTTCGGCTCTCCGCGCCATGCCTCGGGCAGCCAGAGCCGCCAGTCGAGCGAGAACAGGGTGGGTGCCGCCTCTTCCTCGCCGGCCGCCTTATGCGCGTAATAATCGACCAGGTCCAGATCATCGACCACCTTGAGGGCGATGTTGCGACTGAGGATGATCTCTTTCTGGGTCTCGTAGAACAGCCACACCAGCGCGGTGCTGACCCATTGGTTGGAACCGTTGACCCTGGCCTCCACCGGCTCGGCCAGCAACTTCACATCCGCACGATAGATCGGGGTGGCCCGGAAACCGATCAACAGACCGATGAGCCCGAACAGCACACCGTAGGCCAGGATCTGCCAGAGATTCTGCTTGACGATGCGCCAGTAGGCGCGGAAATCGATCGACTCCCCCTCCTGGCCGTCGTCACCGGCCTTGGCGAAGATCGGTGCGATGATCGGCTGCGGGGCCGGGGAGAAGTTGTCAGGTCGCTGTCTGCTCAAAAGAAACTCTCGCCCACAGTGATGATGTCGCCTGGCTGCACCGGGGTGGTCAGGCTGACGCGGCGTACCTTGTCGGGTTCATCCTCACGCACCAGGGTGATCTTGCTGCGCGAGGCACGCTCGGTGAAGCCGCCTGCCAGCACCACGGCCTTCTGCACCGTCAGGCCCTCCTGATAGCTGTAGCCGCCCGGCTTCTTCACCTCGCCGTTCACGAAGACCGGACGGTACTCGTCGATACTGACGCTCACCCTCGGCTTCTTCAGATAGCCGTCGGCGAGCAGCGCCTCGACCCTGGCGGCGATCTGGGCGGTGGTCAGCCCCGCCACAACCACATCCCCCAGCAAGGGGAGCGCGACGGTGCCCTCGCTGGATACACGCGCCTCCTCGATACTCAGGTCCGGCTCATCGAACACCTTGATATTGAGGATGTCCTCGGCCTCGACGAGATACTCGGCCATCGCCGGGGCGACCCCCAGCATCAACGCGATCAACAGCAACAGGTGGAACAAGCGTCGCAGCAAAATGTTATCCCGTAGAGAAATGACGTGTCTGCGGTAGATTATCGGCAGAGAAGGGAAATATTAAGCCCTGGCCTGCCCGTGGCAGCCGTGGCAGCGATGCCAGCTACTCGAAGCTGGTCTGCAGGCCGAACACGATGCGGTTGTCATCGAAGTCACTGACCGTCGGTTCAGTGGTATCGCGGGTGGAGAATTCGTAGCGGGCCGACAGCGCGATGGTGCGCATCAACTCGTGCGACAGCCCCAGGTAGGCACCCCACAGGGTATCGTTGCGCCCGGTATCGTAGTCGTCCTTCTCATAGCGGGCGCCGGCCTGCAGTTCGGTGAGCCGGGTCAGGCCATGCACCCAGTCGGCGGTGAACTGCATTGCCTCGAAGGAGGTGGTCAGGGCTCCGGCCTGGGTATCGAAACCGGCATTCGAGTCATAGATATCACGCGAGGCCGCAACGGTGACCGTGCTGTAACTCTTGGGGCGCCAGGTCACGCTGGCGTCGATACCGAGCCCGGAATTGTCTGGATAGACCGGCTGATCATAGTCCTTGTCCACCCAGCCGAGCTTGACCTCACCCATGGTCTTGGCGGTGAAACTCCAGGTCAGACCGGCAAGGAAGCGGGCCACCTGGTTGTCGCGGTCGGAGTGGGGATACCGCATGTCGACGAGGCTCGGCTCGAGGACCAGATGGGTCTTGGCGCCGAGGTTGTAGTAGACGGTGAGGGTCGATTCGAGATCATCGTGGTCACGCGGGAACTGGGCGTTGTTGGTGTAATCACGATTGCGGTATTCCACCGCGCCGCTGATCTGGGCCTTGGCGATGCGCCTGCCGTAGACCAGGGTGGCCGCGGCGATCCACTCGTCCCAGCGATTCGGCTCCGGATCGAGGTTGATGGTGCCCGCACCACCGCGGGGCTCATGGTCCAGCCGGTAGCTGGCCAGCAGGTTGAGGTCCACCTTGGGACCGAGGTCGAGGGTGGCATCGGCACCGAGAAAGTGGTCATAGTAATCTTCGTTGCTGGAGGCCTCGTACCAGGCATATTCACCCTGGTAACCCACGCGGTAGAGATGCTTGCCCCGAGTCTGCACCCACAGGGCCTCTGGCGCCAGTCGCAAGGCGACGCTTTCGAGGGTATCGGTCTCGCTCCGGAGCAGGTTGTCGTCGTAGAGCAGGTCGACACGGGCGTTGGGATAGAAGCCCGGTATGGCAAGACCGTCGTCAGTGGTGGGGTTGACCGAGTAGGTACCGATGGTGGCGGCCTGTGCGGCGACACTGGCGAGAAGCACCGAGGCCATCGTGGCGACAACGCCCGGCACCAGGCTGAGCGATCTTGCGGCTTTTTGTTGTTGCACCTGGATCCATCCCCCCTTTTTTTCTGTGACCCGGTCGGCATATCGACCAATGGGCCGATACTAACCCAGAGGGGAGACAGAAATAAGCCTTATCGATCAGGACGGGCTGGCGAAGCCACCGATGATGCCGGGATCACCCAGGCCGGCAGGTGCGCTCAGGGGGGCGCCTGGCTCGACGGCCGCCGCGGACTCCAGCACCTCGGCGGGGTCGGCGCCCGCGGCGATGGCGGCCTGGCCGATATTCCCGGTGCATCCCAGCGCCTTCTGCTGCTCGCCCATTTCACCCCAGACGAGATACGCCGCCGCCACGATATTGGCCGTCTGTTCCAGGCCCTGTGCCTGGATCATCTCCGAGACCACGTTCTCGAGGCACTTGTCTGCCAGTGCCTCGTTGCGCACGTCCTCGACGATGCCGGCACCGGCCAGCGTGCTGAATGTCACGAGTACCGCTGCCATCAATGTCTTCTTCATTTCGATCACCCTGTTGCGGCACCGGTCCGCCATCCCCCGATGCGATTTACATCCCTTGCTCTCAAGAATAAGTCAACCACGTCACAAATGTATAGAAATCTCAGGAACATAAGGCATGAATTGAGGTTTACGAGGCATATCGGGCCGTGTCCGTGCCTCAGCGGGCCTCGGGCCTGCCCAGCCAGTAACCGCGGCCGCCGTCGACTCCCAACTCCTCCAGCACTGTCCAGACATCGGCCGTCTCCACCGAATCGGCCACCACCGACATCTCAAGCCCATGGGCGATCTTGCTCAGGGCCTGGACGAAGAAGCGCCCATCCTGGTCGCTGGCGAGGCTGCGAACCAGCCCGCCGTCCAGCTTCAGATAGTGCACCTTGAGCAGCCTGATCTGCGCCAGGCTGCTGAAGCCCAGACCAAAGTGATCGAGCGCCACCTCGACACCGAGTCGCTCGAACGATGCCACCAGATCGGCCAGCCCCTCCGCCTGCATCGCCCCGTATTCCGGGAATTCCAGGATCAGCCTGCCGGCCACCTCAGGCTGCTGTGCCAGACGTTCCTGCAGCCAGCTGTCAAAGGCCGGGTCCCGCAGCGACGCTGGCGAGAGATTGACCGCCTGTCGGGGACCATCGGCATCGCCGGCAAGCTGCTCCATGACCCGTGTCAGCACGGCACGGTCCAGCTGGCTGGCCAGCCCGACACTCTCGGCCATCGGCAGGAACTGGCCCGCGGACAGCATCTCGCCGGGGCGATCGGGGTCGGGCAGTCGCAGGAACACCTCCTCGTGCATCAATTGCCTGTCGGGACAGCGGAAGACCGGCTGGCGTACCAGTTCCCAGGCCCCCTCCCCAAGGGCCTGCTCCAGCAGGGCGCGCCAGTCACTGGCCGATCGCGTGGGCGTGCCGGATTCCTCGCCGGCTTGCAGCTGCCACTGATTCGCACCCGCCCGCTGCGCCGACCGCAGGGCCATGTCCGCCTCGGCCAGCCACTCGCTGACCCCCTGCCCATGGAACATCGCCCCGCCCACGTGAACCACGTCCGCCGAGGGCAGCGACAGTTCGCTGTAGAGACCGGCGACCGCTGTGGCGCAGTGTTCGGCCAGCGTCTGCGACCCGGCCACATCGATACCCTCCACCAGCAAGGCGAAATCGGCCCCGGCGGTATGAGCAAGCAGACATCGCCGGTGCGCTGGCAGCGCTTCGCCGAGCACCTCCGCACAGCGTTGCAACAGGCGATCCCCCGCTGCATAACCCGCCTGCTGGTTGTAGGCCTTGAATTCGTTGAGCTGGATCAGCAGCAGCACACCGCTGCCCAGATGATCCGGATCGTTCACCCGGTGCTCCAGGGCATCGAGCAGGTGACGCTTGTTGGCCAGGCCGGTGACCGGGTCGGTGAAGGCCTGCTGGCGCAGTTTTTCAGCCAGGCTCGCGGATTCGTCGAGCATGCGCTGCACCTTGCTGGCAAGCCGGTTCATCGCCTCCACCACCCGCCTGAACTCGGTGGTAAAGGGGCGCCCCGTGACCACGGGGAATTCACGGTTGCAGATGGCCTCGGCCTGGGCCTCCACCGCCTTCAATGGGCGCAGCATCATGCGCAGTGCCAGCGCCCCAAGCAATGAGACCACGAGGGCGCTGCCGAGGAACCACAACAGGGACTCGCGCGCGCTCCGCCACAGCTGCTCGTAGGCATAACCGGGATGACTGCGGATCTTCACCATCCCGACCTGCCGCCAGCCATCCATTATCGTCGCCACACCCTCGGGGGTCTCCAGCGGCACCTGCTCCATGAACCAGCGGGGCACCGCCACGTTCCGCAGGTCGGCATGCCTGTCCACCCATGGCTTGCCCGACATGTCCTCGATTCGCACCTGCAGATAATCACCGCTGTCGAACACCACGTCCGCCATCGAGCGCACCATCGCCTTGTCGCCACCCGCCATGTGCGTGGTGGCCGAGAGCCCCAGGGCGGTGGCCGCATCCTGCGCGTGGGAGCGCAGCTGGGCATTGAGATAGCCGCGGGTATTCTGCAGGTTGATGAAGAAGGTGCCGACAAACAGCACCAGCACCAGGC
Organism: Chromatiales bacterium; assembly: GCA_024762485.1. Taxonomy (GTDB): domain Bacteria; phylum Pseudomonadota; class Gammaproteobacteria; order Chromatiales; family Chromatiaceae; genus JANTHH01. The sequence continues at coordinate 8,435 of JANTHH010000018.1, read as the reverse complement.
CGACCACCAGGGCAATCAACTGTTTAGACAGACTCATACTTGCTCTCCCGCACCGGGGTTGTGGTTAAGGGCCGTCACGCCACTGTTTCTCATCTTGCCAGCTCCCCGGCCATCTTCGCCCGCAGGTCGTTCCAACGCTTGATCCGACCCGAACCACCCACCTTCGAGCCCTGCCCCTTGTTGGCCGCCAGCCACAGGCTCTCGCCGTTGAAGCCGTACACCGGCACCAGATCCGTACGCTCGCCGGCGGGCCGGATGGCCGTGATCAGGTTGTCGAGGATCAACGGCTCCGCCTCGGGCTGAGGATAATAGGCCAATACCATGTGCGCCTGATTCAGCTCCACCGCCTTGACGTAGGTGATGCGCAGGCGCTCGGCCGGCACCCCCAGCTCGCGCAGCGAAAAGTACTTGGCAATGGCGAAGTCCTCGCAATCGGCGCCGTTGATACCGAGCATCTCCACCGGCGTGGCCCAGTAGTCCTCCTTGTCCCACAGATCCCAGTCGTCGTCGAAGGGGATCTGGTTGAAGAATGCGTTGACCCGGTCGAGCTTGTCCGCCTCGTCGAGGCCGCTGCCGCTGACCAGCATCTCGCGCAACGCCGTGATCCGCTGGCGCGCCTCGCCGCCGTAGCGGGAAGCCACCCAGTCGAGCACACCGTCACTGAGCGACAGGCCCTCTGCCCAGGCATAGGAGACCAGTGCCAGGCCCAGCAGCAGGGCGGGCAGCAAGCCCTTACGGAACGGCCGGCGGGCACGGGTGTGGAAAGACATGTTCCCTCGTGTGGCTGAGGCAATGGCCATGGGAGAACGGCGGCACCGCCGCCGTCCCATGCCATGAAGCGGCCGCCCGCGCCGGAACTTGACGCATCCTGCCGTAAACGGGGCGACGCTAGGCGCCAACTCCGTTAAAATCCACGCCCTTCATCCACAGCCCTGGAATCCGACGGATGCGCACCTCCCGTTTCCCCCTGCAGACCCTGAAAGAAGTCCCTGCCGATGCCGAGATCGCCAGCCACCGGCTGATGCTGCGCGCCGGCATGATCCGCAAGCTCGCCTCCGGCCTCTACAGCTGGCTGCCGCTGGGGCTGCGGGTGCTGCGCAAGGTGGAAACCATTGTCCGCGAGGAGATGAACCGCGCCGGGGCGCTGGAGCTGCTGATGCCATCGATCCAGCCGGCCGAACTCTGGCAGGAGTCCGGCCGCTGGGAGAAGTACGGCCCGGAGCTGCTGCGCATCACCGATCGCCACGGGCGCGAGTTCTGCTATGGCCCGACACACGAGGAGATCATCACCGACCTGGCACGCAACGAGCTGCGCTCCTACCGCCAGCTGCCGGTGAATTTCTACCAGATCCAGACCAAGTTCCGCGACGAGATCCGCCCCCGCTTCGGCGTCATGCGTGCCCGCGAGTTCCTGATGAAGGACGCCTACTCCTTCCACCTCGACCAGAACTCGCTGCAGGACACCTATGATCTGATGTATCAGACCTACAACCGCATCTTCGGCCGCTGCGGGCTGGACTTCCGCCCGGTGGCCGCCGACACCGGCAGCATCGGCGGCAACGCCTCCCACGAATTCCACGTGCTGGCCGATTCCGGCGAGGACGCCATCGCCTTCTCCACCGAGTCGGACTACGCCGCCAACGTGGAACTGGCCGAGGCCGTCTGCAACGACACCCGCCCCGCACCGGGCGAGGACATGCGCGAGGTGGATACCCCGGATGCCCGTACCATCGCCGAACTGGTGGAACAGTTCGACATCCCCGTCGAGCGCACCCTCAAGACCCTGGTGGTGGCCGCCGCCGAGGAGAGCGGCAGCGACTTCGTCGCCCTGCTGCTGCGCGGCGATCATGAGCTGAACGAGCTCAAGGCGGAGAAGCTCCCGCAGGTGGCCAGCCCGCTGCGCATGGCCACCGAGGAAGAGATCCGCGCCACCTTCGGCGCCGGCCCCGGCTCGCTGGGACCGGTCAACAGCCCGGTGCCGGTGATCGCCGACCGTGCCGCCGCCGCGCTGGCCGACTTCGCCGCCGGCGCCAATGTCGACGGCAAGCACCTGTTCGGCATCAACTGGGGACGCGACCTGCCCGAACCCGAGGTGGCCGATATCCGCAACGTGCGCGAGGGCGACCCCAGCCCCGACGGCAGGGGCGTACTGACCATCCGCCGCGGCATCGAGGTCGGCCACATCTTCCAGCTCGGCAAGACCTACAGCGAGAAGCTCAAGGCCGAGGTACTGGATGAGAACGGCAAGGCCGTCACCACCACCATGGGCTGCTACGGCATCGGCGTGTCACGGGTGGTGGGTGCCGCCATCGAACAGCACAATGACGACAAGGGCATCCGCTGGCCGACCGCGCTGGCGCCCTTCCAGGTGGCGCTGGTGCCGATGAACATGAAGAAATCACACCGCGTGCGCGAGGCCGCGGAGAAACTCTACGGCGAACTGCTCGACGCCGGCATCGAGGTGCTGTTCGACGACCGGGACGTGCGTGCCGGCGTCATGTTCGCTGACATCGAGCTCATCGGCATCCCGCATCGCATCGTCATCGGCGAGCGCGGGCTCGATGCCGGAGAGCTCGAATACCGCGCCCGCAGCGACAGCGAGAACACCATGATCCCGCTCGCCGATGCGGTGCAATTCATCCGGGACAGGGTCACATCAGAACAGGCGCTCGGTTGACATGACGCCTGCTGCCACCGAGACTTGCCCGCTTTCGTCCATCAATAAAAGAATCTCAGCCCATGTTTGAACGCGCCAATTCATACGACCGCGATGCGCTGCTGAAATGCGGCCACGGCGAACTCTTCGGCCCGGGCAATGCCCAACTGCCGGTCGGCAACATGCTGATGATGGACCGCATCAATCACATCTCCGACGAGGGCGGCGAACACGGCAAGGGTCAGATCGTTGCCGAACTGGATATCCGCCCCGACCTCTGGTTCTTCGAGTGCCACTTTCCCGGCGACCCGGTGATGCCCGGCTGCCTCGGCCTCGATGCCATGTGGCAGATCGTCGGCTTCCACCTCGCCTGGCTCGGCAACCCCGGGCGCGGCCGTGCACTCGGTGTCGGCGAGGTCAAATTCACCGGCCAGGTGCTGCCCACCGCGAAGAAGGTCACCTATACCATCGATATCAAGCGGGTCATCGCACGCAAGCTGGTGCTGGGCATCGCCGACGGTCGCATGGAAGTGGACGGGCGGGAGATCTACAACGCCAAGGATCTGCGTGTCGGCCTGTTCACCAAGACCGACGATTTCTGAGCAGGCGCCGAAACAATGCAGGTGGCTGGCCGGTCTTGGCGAGCACCCCGGTTAATCCACTGATGCCATGAACAGAATACTGCTCGCCGCCTGCCTGCTCTGCCTAAGCCCCCTCGCCTGGTCCGCCAGCGCCATCCAACACCTGCTCGATGCCGCCACGCCGCCTGATGGCGTGGTGTTCGAGGTGGTCGAATCCGATGACGACGCACTGGACTGGGCTATTCCACAGATCAATCACTATGTCTCGCAACTGCGCGCACGCTTCCCGGATATCGAGATCGCCGTGGTTACCCATGGCAGCGAGCAGTTCGCACTGACCCGTGCCAACCGCAGTGAAAACACCGCGATCCACCAGGGTGTGCAGTCACTGGTGCAGGACGCCGACGTGCCGGTGCATGTCTGCGGCACCCACGCCGGCTGGTTCGGCGTCGACCCCGAGGACTTTCCAGCCTTTGTCGATGTGGCACCCGCCGGGCCGGTCCAGATCCACCAGTACGAGGAACTGGGCTATGAACTGGTTGTCGTAGAGGCCGATGATTGACACCCCGTAAACGACAAGAGACGGGATAGCGCAGGCCATCCCGTCTCTTGTCGTCTCAAGCCAACCAAGCCTGAATTCAAAAGCCTGCTGTCAGATCAATCCAGATCGTTGGCCAGACTGTCGCGCACCGCTTGCGGGATGGGTTCGACTGCCACCTGATAGTTGGCATGATCGATACCCATGTTCACCGGCGCGCCCGCCTCCTTGACAGCCGCGACCATCCCGGGCGTCAGCTCGAAGCGCATGAAGTGCACCGCCGACGTCTTACCTGTGTCCTCATCGGTGCGATCCAGGTCTTCGTTGGCGATGCCGTAGACCTTGTCATGGCCCTCGACCTGCACCCAGACCTTGTCCTCGATACCGCCCAGCTTGACCAGTTCCACCTTGCGCTGTTCCACGTCCGGGTATTCCAGCATGAAGGTGGCCTTCCAGTTGCTGCCGTCGGGGATCAGCGGGTTGTAGGCATCGAGCTCTTCCTGGATGGCCTCCGGCTCGAACACCCGCTCAATGCGCAGCATCTCCTGCACCTGGTATTGCATGGTCAGCTGGTCTTCGAAGTACAGCGTCGCATGCGCCCCGAGGGCCACTTGGCGGTCCTGCTTGTGGGCCATCACCTGGCTGCGGAATGCCGGCCGCTGTTCTGCGTACTGCTCCAGGCTCAACAGGTTTTCGCGTGTCAGCTTGCTCATGATCAGATTCCGTAGGCCTTGCGCAACAGGCTGATGGGGTGCTCGGAGCGGGTGTCGTCACCGGCGATATGAGCAACGTGGTGCCCGGCCATCACGCAGTCGCTGGTGAAGTGATCGGCTCCGGCCTGCTTTACCCGGTTGGCCACCGGCCGGCCGATCTTCACCGCGGTCTGGTGGAACTCCTTCTTCACCGCATAGGTGCCGTCGTGGCCGGAGCAGCGTTCGATGGCATCCACCTCCGTATCCGGCACCAGTTGCAGCGCCTCCCGGGTCTTCATGCCGATGCGCTGCACCCGCTGGTGGCAGGCGACGTGGTAGGCGACCTTGCCCAGTGACTGCTTGAAATTGGTGTTCAGCTTGCCTGCCTTGTGGCGCAGCATCAGGTACTCGAATGGATCGAAGATGGCGTCCCGCACCTTGGCGACCTCGGGGTCGTCGGGGAACATCAGCGGCAGTTCCTGGCGGAACATCAGGGCGCAGGAGGGGATGGGCGCGACGATGTCCCAGCCCTCGTCCACCAGGCGGGCCAGCTGGGGGATGTTGACCTCCTTCGCCTTGGCGACTGCCTTCAGGTCACCCAGCTCCAGCTTGGGCATGCCGCAGCACTTCTCCTTGTCGGCGAAGGTCACCGGGATTCCGTTGTGGCGGAACACCGCCACCAGGTCCTCGCCGGTCTGCGGCTCGTTGTTGTTGCCGTAACAGGTGGCGAACAGGGCGACCTTGCCCGTGGTCGGCCCCGCCGGCTCCGCGCCCTCGCCGCTGTCGCGGGTGACCAGCTGGCGCAACTTGCGACTGTGGTACTCGGGCACCACCGCGTCCTTGTCGACACCGAAACCGTCTTCGAGGATGCCGCGGAAGGTCTCGTTGTGGTTCAGCGTATTGACCAGGCTGGACACCACCGGGATGCCGGCGAGGGTGCCGACGAGGTCGGTACTGGAGAGCACCTTGTCGCGCAGCGAGGCGCCTTCCTTCTGGTAGTGCACGGCCTTCGCCTGCAGCATCAGGTGGGGAAAATCCAGGTCCCACTCGTGCGGCGGCACATAGGGACACTTGGTGAGGAAGCACAGGTCGCACAGGTAGCAGTGCTCGACCACCTTCCAGTAGTCCGCCTTGTCGACGCCGTCCACCTCCATGGTGTCCGACTCGTCCACCAGGTCGAACAGGGTGGGAAAGGCATTGCACAGGCTCACGCAGCGTCGACATCCGTGACAGATGTCGAATACCCGTTCCATCTCGGTCAGCAGCTTTCCCTCATCGTAATAGTCGGGGTTCTGCCAATCGATCGGATGCCGGGTCGGCGCCTCGAGGCTGCCTTCGCGCGGGGTCGTTGCCATGTGCCTTTCCTCGTGAATTCTGTGGGTTGGCCCGTGGGCCAGATACAGTTGAGCCGTCGTGATGAAGAAGGGGCCAACAGGCCCCTTCCACCACCCTGACGCGATCAGGCGTCGAGGGAATCCAGCGCCTTCTGGAAGCGGTTGGCGTGCGAGCGCTCGGCCTTGGCCAGGGTCTCGAACCAGTCCGCGATCTCGTCGAAGCCTTCCTCGCGTGCGTCCTTGGCCATGCCCGGGTACATGTCGGTGTACTCATGGGTCTCACCGGCGATGGCAGCCTTCAGGTTGTCAGCAGTAGGACCGATGGGCAGACCGGTGGCGGGATCGCCGACGGCCTCCAGGTACTCCAGATGACCATGGGCGTGGCCGGTCTCACCTTCGGCGGTGGAACGGAACACGGCGGCGACATCGTTGTAACCCTCGACGTCGGCCTTGGCGGCGAAGTAGAGGTAACGGCGGTTGGCCTGGGATTCGCCTGCGAAGGCGTCTTTCAGGTGCTGTTCGGTCTTGGAACCTTTCAGTGACATGTCAAAATCCTCCAGATTTTTTGGATTGAACTGCCGGAGATCCGGCGCTAGCGGGGGGAATGATAGTCCTTCTTCATCGATCGGAGTAATTGTTTATGCCAATTCCTGTGATAGCAATTCGCTATCTACCCGGAACCGGGAATCAGTCGATCATCTGCACGCAACTCATGCTGCCCGAAAGGACGGCGTCGCGTAATGCCTGGATCGCGTCCGGTCGCGGAAAACTCTTGCGCCAGGCCAGCGCCACCACTCGGCTCGGCGCCCGGCCCTTGAAGCGACGGATGGTCAGCAGACGCTCCGAGAACCGCTCGGCCCCGGCCGCGCTGCAAGGCAACACGGTGATGCCCAGACCGCCGGCCACCATGTAGCGGATGGTCTCCAACGACCCCCCCTCGAGATTCATCTGCTGATCACCCACCAATTCACCGGCATTGCGGTGCAGACACTCGGGACAGATCTCCAGCACCTGGTCACGGAAGCAATGGCCGGCCCCCAGCAGCAGTACCCGCTCCCTGTTCAGCTCGTCCACCGCCACCGCCTTGCGCCGGTTCAGCGGATGGGAACTGGGCAGCAGCACCACGAAGGGCTCGGTGTAGAGCGGCAGGGTCTCGAGACCCGGCTCTTCATAGGGATAGGAGATGATGATGGCATCGAGATCGCCCTGTTTGAGTTTCTCGGTGAGCACCGCGGTGTAATTCTCTTCGATCACCAGCGGCATCTGCGGTGCAGTGTCGGCCAGCGTCGGCACCAGGTGCGGCAGCAGGTAGGGGCCGATGGTATAGATCGCGCCCAGTCGCAACGGCCCCACCAGCTGATTCTGGCCGTGGCGGGCGATCTGTGGGATGGCGCTCGCCTCCTCCAGCACCCGCTGTGCCTGGGCGACGATCTGCTCGCCGACCGGCGTCACGCTGACCTCGCCCTTGCGGCGTTCGAAGAGGGTGACGCCAAGCTCCTCCTCCAGTTTCTTCACCGCCACACTGAGGGTCGGCTGGCTGATGAAACAGGCCTCTGCGGCATGTCCGAAATGACGTTCACGGGCCACCGCAACGATGTATCTGAGTTCATTGAGGGTCATAACAGTGGACTTGGTTCACACTCGGTCATATGAAATTGCCGGGCAACATTTAGTGGGCCGGGCGGATGGGCTACTATAGCCGATGAGAAGCAGCCGAGGTGTAGGCGAGCAGAAGGGGAGAACATGGCTAAAGACAACCCCGCCAGCCAGGGAGGGGAAGGGGTTATCGATGCAGCACTGCCGCCCGGCACGCTGCGCATCGCACAGATCACCGACACACACCTGTATGCCGATACCGAGCGGCGACTGCTGGGTCTGAACACGCTCGATTGCCTGCGGCAGGTGATCGAGCGGGTACAGCTGACCAACTGGCCCCTCGACATGGTGCTCGCCACTGGCGACCTGGTCCATGACGCCTCGCCCGCCGGTTACCTGCTGGCCAGCCGCGAATTCGCGCACCTCAACGTCCCTGTCTATGCGCTGCCCGGCAACCACGATATCCCCGCCGTGATGCTGGACAGCCTCGGCCACAACGGCATGAGCATGCCGGGCGTCATCGACACCGAACACTGGCGGCTTATCATGCTCGACTCGGTGATCCCCAACGCCGAGGGTGGACACCTCAGCGACAACGAGCTGGCGCACCTCGAACAGGCCCTTGCACAGCAGGACCGGAATACCCTGGTGTGCCTGCATCACCAGCCCCTGCCGGTCGGCAGTCGTTGGCTCGACACCATGGCACTGGACAACGGCGAGGCCTTCTTCGAGCGCCTCGCCCCCCATCCCCATGTGCGCGGGGTGCTGTGGGGCCACATCCATCAGGAATACGACCAGACACGCAATGGCCTGCGGCTGCTCGCCAGTCCCTCCACCTGTGTCCAGTTCGGCATCGGCACGGATGACTTCCAGGTCGACACCCGACCACCCGGCTGCCGCCTGCTGGCACTGCTGCCGGACGGCAGCATCCGCACCGAGGTGCTGCGTCTCGACCGCTATCCCAGCGGCATCGATCTCGACTCGGGCGGCTACTAGAGCCGCACCGGCACGACCTCGTCCAGCAGCATCCCATCCTCG
>JANTHH010000017.1 GCA_024762485.1 Chromatiales bacterium | reverse complement strand
GGCGACTTGCCAGCAGCCGCAGCAGATGCTGACGCATGCGCATCTCTGTCGCCACCTCGCTGGCGAGCAGACGGGCCGCCCGTTCCATGGCGATGCTGGCCTGCGACTGGGTGGCGTCGACGATCAGGTAGCGCGCCAGAAATGCCAGCGCGAGGATGACAAGGGTCGATACCAGCACACTCGGCAACTGGTAGAAAAACAAGCCATGCCCGCGGCTGTGTGCCCGCTCCCCGGCAGCATTTTTTTTTCGGCCCAATTTCATCCTTGTCTGTATCCCTCAGTGCCGGTCGTGCGGGACTCAGTGCCGCCCGGAATGCCCGAAGCCACCGCTGCCGCGGTCGCTCTGGTCGAATGTCTCGACCTGCTCGAACTGCGCCCGGACCACCGGTACCAGCACCAGTTGCGCGATGCGCTCACCGATCTCGATGCGGAAGCGTTCGTTACCCCGGTTCCAGCAGGAGACGAACAACTGTCCCTGGTAATCGGAATCGATCAAGCCCACCAGGTTGCCGAGCACGATGCCGTGCTTGTGACCCAGGCCCGAGCGGGGCAGGATCATCGCAGCCAGCGCAGGGTCTCCGATATGAATGGCGATGCCGGTGGGGATCAACAGGGTCTCGCCCGGCCCGATATCGGTCGCCTCGTCGAGCATTGCCCGCAGATCCATGCCCGCGGAGCCCTCGGTGGCGTAATCGGGTAACGGAAAATCCTCGCCGAGGCGCGGATCAAGTATTTTCAACTGCAGTCTGTGCATGCATGCGCTCTATTATTAGTTGTACCAGTCGTTGCGCCAGCTGCGGTTTGGGCTGCCGGGGCAACCGCTTGCTGCCACCCTCCCACAGTACCAGCAATGCGTTCTCGTCGGTGTCGAAACCCAGCCCCTCCCCCACCTGGTTGGCCGCGATCATCTGCAGCGCCTTGGCGCGGCGTTTGTGCTCTGCATGATCGGCCAAGTTTTCGGTTTCTGCAGCAAAACCAACGCAAAAGGGTGGATTCGGTCGCGCCGCAACGTCCGCCAGGATGTCCGGATTGCGGACCAGTTCCAGCTGCAGGTGCTTGTCGTGCTTCTTCATTTTATGGCCGGCGGGATTCACCGGCCGGTAATCGGCCACTGCCGCACAGGCGACAAACAACGCTGCCCCATCGACCGCCTTGAGCACCGTCTCGTGCATCTGCGCGGCGGATTCCACCATTATCCTGTCGACCCCGGCCGGACATGGCAACGCGACGGGGCCACTGACCAGGGTGACATCCGCCCCCTGTGCGGCCAGCGCCTCGGCGACCGCATAGCCCATGCGGCCAGAACTGCGGTTGCCGATGAAACGCACCGGATCGATGGCCTCGCGGGTCGGCCCCGCGCTGACCACGGCCCGAGCGCCCGTCAGCGGTTGACCACCGGTGAAAAAGGCGGTGGTCGCATCCGCCAGCGCGACTGCCTCCAGCATGCGTCCAGGGCCCACGTCGCCGCAGGCCTGCTCGCCCACATCGGGGCCGAGCAGGCGCACGCCCCGCTGCATCAGCAGAGCCACATTGGCAACGGTTGCCGGATGCCGCCACATCTGCTGGTTCATCGCCGGTGCCAGCAGCAGAGGGGCCGCGCTGGCCAGACACAGTGTGCTGAGCAGGTCATCCGCCAGACCATGGGCCAGCCTTGCCAGCAGATCGGCGGTCGCCGGTGCGATCAGCACCAGTTCAGCCCAGCGTGCCAGTTCGATGTGCCCCATCGCGGCCTCGGCCGTGGTGTCGAACAGGGACCGGCGCACCTCCCGCCCGGTCACCGCCTGCAGGCTCAGCGGTGCGACAAACTGCTCGGCCGAGGCCGTCATGACCACCCGCACTTGCGCACCGCGCCGCGTCAGCTCCCGGGCAAGCTCGACTGATTTGTAGGCAGCAATCCCACCGCTTACCCCAAGCAGGATGCGCCGGCCGGTCAGCTCGACATTAGCCATAATCGTATTCGTGGTATGGATATCGTCTCGAATGATGACACACCTGATAGATGCTTGGCGAAGAAAAGGGCATCTTGATCTTTCCCACGCCGCGCCGCTAGGCTTGTCCCGGGGAATGGATTCCCGCAAGGAGCGGACATGGCAATCAAGGACTGGCCAGCCAGTGAGCGACCACGGGAAAAACTGTTGCGGCAGGGCGCGTCCAGCCTCAGTGACGCAGAACTCCTGGCCATCTTCCTGCGAACCGGCGTAACCGGCCGCAGCGCCATTGATCTGGCGCGCGACCTGCTCGCCCGCTTCGGCGGTCTGCGCCCGCTGCTGGCGGCCAACCAGCGCAGCTTCTGCGCCGCCCCCGGCCTCGGCGAGGCCAAGTTCACCCAATTGCAGGCGGTGCTGGAGATGGCACAGCGCCACCTGCACGAGCGCATGATGCGCGAGGACAGTCTCAGCAATCCGCAGGACACCCGGCGCTACCTGCACGCACGCCTCGCCGACCGACCCTACGAGGTCTTCGCCTGCCTGTTTCTGGACAACCGGCACCGCGTCATTGCCTGCGAAGAGTTGTTCCGCGGCACCATCAACGGTGCCAGCGTCCATCCCCGGGAGGTGGTTCGGCGCGCCCTGGAACACAACGCCGCGGCACTGATCCTTGCCCACAACCATCCGTCAGGTGTCGCCGAGGCCAGCCAGGCCGACATCCAGATCACCCTGCGGTTGCGTGACGCCCTGGCCCTGGTGGACATCCGCGTGCTCGACCACCTGATCGTCGGCGACGGCGAGATCGACTCGCTGGCAGAGCAGGGTATCCTGTAGCCGCAGACAGCTTGCGTGGCCGGATCCACTCTGCTATGGTTTCGCGTCTTTCCGCCCCGGCCATGTTTCCGGGGATACCCAGGAACACGGATTTCGAGGCACAGCACCATGTCCAAAGTCTGCCAGGTCACAGGCAAACGGCCGGTTACCGGGAACAACGTTTCCCACTCCAACCGCAAGACCAAGCGGCGTTTTCTGCCGAATCTGCACTACCACCGTTTCTGGGTGGAGAGCGAGAATCGCTGGGTGCGCCTGCGCGTCACCTCCAAGGGCATGCGCATCATCGACAAGAAAGGCATCGACACCGTGCTGAGCGAGATGCGCGCACGTGGCGAAAAGGTCTAAGGGGACAGCAACATGGCAAAGGCAATCCGCGAAAAGATCCGACTCGTATCCAGCGCCGGCACCGGTCATTTCTACACGACCGACAAAAACAAGCGCAATCAGACCGGCAAGATGGAAATGAAGAAGTACGACCCCAAGGTCCGCAAGCACGTGATGTACAAGGAAGCCAAGATCAAATAAGCCGGGCCTGCGGGTCCAGCCAATAAAAAACCCGCCTGATGGCGGGTTTTTTATTGGCCTGAGAAACTCAGGCTGTCCAGATGAACCCGGGTTATACCCGTGCTGGTGCCGGCATGTAGGTGCGCAGGTGACGGGAGAAATCCGCCAGTGCTGCGATACCGGTCTGCTCTGCCTGTGCACACCAGTCCTGGAGGGACTTCAGCAGCGCTTCCTGGCTGTGCGCGGTGCGATCCCACACATCCTGCAGACGCTTGCGATACTGGTGCACCGTGGCCAGGGCCTGGCTGCGTTGCAGCAGATCCGCCAACCGTGCCCGGCTCTGCGCATCCATCCGGGACTCCTCACGCACCATCAGCTTGCGCGCCTGGCGGTAGATCCGCCGGCAATGCTGCTCGTCCCGGCACAACTCCAACTCGGCGACCGGACGCACCACCTCGCGAGCGTAGTTGGACAGCACGTACATGCGATGGCTGATCACCGCCTTCACCGTATCCATGTCGACCACGTTCTTGCCCGGCACCAGGGTCGGCTGCTGGGCGACGCGGCGCACCTTGGCCAGCCCGAGCACCTCGAACAGGCGGATGTAGAACCAGCCGATGTCGAACTCCCACCACTTGGCAGACAGCTTGGCCGAGCTTGGGAAGGCATGATGGTTGTTGTGCAGCTCTTCGCCGCCGATCAGGATCCCCCAGGGCGAGATATTGGTGGCGGCATCGGGTGACTCGAAATTTCGATAACCCCAGAAATGGCCGATACCGTTGATAACACCCGCCGCCCAGAACGGGATCCAGATCATCTGCACCGCCCACACCGCAATACCCGGCACGCCAAACAGCAGCATATCGATGATCAGCATGAGCCCCACGCCCTGCCAGCGCAGACGCCCGTAGACATGGCGCTCCAGCCAGTCATCAGGGGTGCCGTGGCTGTATTTGGCAACCATCTCCTTGTCCTCGGATGCAGCACTGTAGAGTTCGGCACCCTCCCACAGGACCTTTTTCAGCCCCAGCACCTGCGGGCTGTGCGGATCTTCCTCGGTCTCGCAGCGTGCGTGGTGCTTGCGGTGGATACCCACCCACTCGGACACCACCATACCGGTGGTCAACCAGGTCCAGAATCGGAAGAAATGGGTCAGTGCCGGGTGCAGATCAAGCGCACGGTGCGCCTGCGCGCGATGCAGGAAGACGGTCACCGTGACGATGGTGACATGGGTAAGGGCCAGGGTAACCAGCAGCAACTGCCACCAGTCCAGATCCAGTAAACCGTTCAACATGAAGATACTCCAACTCGCTGCCGTCAGGCGGCAATATCACGAACCCTCTATCAAAAGGGGGTTCGGGCGATGCAGTCCCCATCGCCAGGGATAGAGGGGGCCGGCGCGACGCGACGACTACAGCCTATATAGCGGCAGTCTAACGGAAATTAAAGCCGCCGGGACGAAACTCCTGCTCAAGGAAGCCCCGACAGGGCCGCTATCCCCCACAGACATCAAGGACTAGAACATGGCGCAACCCGAAACCAGCCCGTCATCCGGCACTGCCCCGCCCTCTGCACTGGTGGCACGGCAAAGCATCCTGACCCGCAAGCAGGATCTGTATGCTTACGAATTGCTCTACCGCGAAGCCGGCAGGACAGGGGCACCCGATGATGGTGATGCAGCCACCTCCCGCACGGTGCTCAACACCTTTCTCGAGATCGGGCTCGACAAGGTCGTCGGCCCGCACAAGGCGTTCATCAATATCACCCGGCGCTTCATCACCGAACTACCGCCCATCCCGGTGGATAAATCCCAGGTGGTGCTGGAACTGCTGGAGGATCTTGTCGTCGACCAGGAGCTGATCGACGCCGTGAAGAAGCTTCGTTCCCAGGGCTACAGCCTGGCCATCGACGACTACACCTTCGAGCCCCAGTGGGACCCGATCATCCCGCTGGTGGACATTATCAAGGTGGATGTCATGGCCACCGGGCTCGACGGCCTGGCAGACAAAATGGCGCGAACGCCCCCAGGAGAATTCCGCTGGCTGGCGGAAAAGGTCGAGACCCAGGAAGAGTACGATCAGCTGCACGACATGGGCTTCGACCTCTTTCAGGGCTACTTCTTCGCCCGCCCCCGGCTGCTCGAGGGTATCCGTCTGCACGAAAACCAGATGGTGATGATGCGGCTGATCAGCCGTCTCAACGACCCTGAAAGCACCGTCGAGGAACTGGAAAAACTGATCAGCCAGGATCCCAGCCTGAGCATGAAGATCCTGCGCTACATCAACTCCGCCGGCACCGGCCTGCGTAGCGAGGTGGACTCCATCCGCCGAGCCGTGGTCCTGCTCGGCCTCGCCCGCATCCGCGCCTGGGCCACGCTGTTCAGCCTCAGCGGCATCAGCACCAAGCCTCAACAGCTGCTCTCACTGGGGCTGGTACGAGCCAACCTGTGCGAGGGCCTCTCCCGCGCCAGCGGGCTGGGCACCCCGGATACCGCCTACACCGTCGGGCTGTTATCGATCCTCGACGCCATGATGGATCTGTCCATGAGCGAGCTGATGGCGCAAATGCCGGTGCCCCAGGCCATCTCCGATGCCCTGCTGAAGCGGGAAAACGAATACGGTCGCACCCTGGCGCTGGCCGAGGCCATGGAACGGGGGGGACACGATGGCAGTGACCCCCTCGGGCTGGCTCACTCCCAGATCAGCCAGCTCTATCTCGACAGCATTGCCCAGGCCGAGGCCGCCCTGCAGTGCGTCAGCTGAGGGCACTCAGCCGCAGATTCCCCCAGTCGTCCAGCACGCCCTGCCAGCCCGGGGCCAGCCAGGTGGTCGCCACCTGTTCGGTGATCACCGCAGGCCCGGCAAACGACTGGCCCACTGCCAGCTCGTCCCGTCGGTAACAGGGCACGCCCGCCTCGCAACCCACCACCGTTACCCGGTCGAACGGGACCGCCGGTGGCCCCGGCTTTCTGCGGCTCAACGTCGAATGTGCAGCGGGGCCACTTACCGCCATACGCAGATTGACCAGCTCCACCGGCAGCCCCAGGCGATGGCCGTAGCGTGCCTGGTGGGCCTGGTGGAAATCGGCCCGCAGCTGCTCGATATCACCGCGCCAGGCGATATTCAGCGTGTAGGCCTGCCCCTGGTAACGCAGGTCCAGCGAGGGCACGGTCTCACACTGGGCCTCCTGCAGACCCTCCCGGCGCAAGGCATCGAGTCCTTCATCGGCCAGCCTCGCCAGGGCCGATGCCACCTGACCGGCATCGATTGCATCAAGCAGCACTTGCCAGGTGCGCAACAGTTGCCGCCCCGGTCGCGCCACCAGCATGCCCAGGGCCGACAGCACGCCGCCATGGACAGGCACCAGCGCTTCGCGCAGACCAAGCACCTGCGCCAGTTCGCAGACATGCAGCCCTCCTGCCCCCCCGAAGGAGACCAGGGTGAAGCCACGCGGGTCGATACCACGCTGGATGGACACCGCGCGCAGTGCCCGGGCCATGTGCTCGTTGGCGATGGCGACGATCCCCTGCGCCACCGCCTCCGCCGTCGTCGCCATACGCCCGGCGAGGCGGGCCAGGGCGGTCTCGGCCGCCCCGCGGTCGAGCGCCATGTCGCCACCGAGAAAGGCATCGGCACGCAACCGTCCCAGCAGCAGATTGGCATCCGTCACCGTCGCCCGCTCGCCGCCCCGTCCATAACAGGCCGGCCCCGGGTCGGCACCGGCAGACTGCGGGCCCACCTGCAGCATGTCACCGTCGTCGAGCCAGGCAATGGAGCCGCCGCCGGCGCCGATGGTATGCATGTCCACCATCGGCACGGCCACCGGGTAGGGCCCGATGCGCCCCTCGCTGGTCAGGGTCGGGGCACCCTCGAGCAACGCCACGTCGGTAGACGTCCCACCCATGTCGAAGCTCAACAGGCGTCGGGAGCCGGCCGTCTCGCCGACGAAGCGCGCCGCCACCAGCCCGCCGGCCGGCCCGGAGAGCAGCATGCGCACCGCCTGGTCACCCGCCTGGTCGGCCGCCACGGTGTCACCCGAACTCTGCATCACCGACAACGCAGTGCCCGGGAGCCCCTCGCGCAGTCGTGCCAGGTAGCCCTTCACCAGGGGACCGACCCAGGCATTCAACCAGGTCGCCATGGCCCGCTCGTACTCGCCGATCTGTGGCAGCACCTCGGATGAGAGACTGACGAACAGGTCCCCCGGCAGGGCCGCGGCGATTGCCCGCTCGTCGCTGTCGTCGCCATAAGAAAACATCAGGCTGACCGCCACCGCCTCGACCTGCAACGCGCACAATGCAGCGGCCAGCGCGGACAGGTCCGCCGTCTCCAGAGGTGCGAGCAGCCCACCCCGGGCATCCCGTCGCACGTCCAGTTCGAGACAGAGTTCCGGGGGCACCGGGGCCGGACGGGGCGGGGGCTGCAGGTCGTAGAGCGCCTCACGGTTCTGCCTGCCGATGGTCAGCAGGTCGGCAAAGCCCCGGTTGGTGACAAAGGCGGTGCGCACACCCTTGCCCTCCAGCACGGCATTGGTCGCCACGGTGGAACCATGCACCAGCTTGAGACTGGTCGGCGACAGCCCAAGCTCGCGGATGCCCTGAAGGATGGCCTGCTCCGGTGCCGTCGGTGTGGACAGCACCTTGTGCACCCGCAGCTGGCCGTCGCGCCACAGCACGAAGTCGGTGAAGGTGCCGCCGGTGTCCACGCCGAGAAAATCCATGCCCGGTATTCGCCCCTGTCGCTGTCGAAAAAAACGCTAGCCTAGCAGCCACCGGCGGGTGCGACGACCCCACCCTTTCGGCGTTATAGTTGGAACAACAACCCACGCCAAAGGAGCCTGTCATGCCGTCATGGCCACTGCGTCATCTCGTGACCGTCCTTGCTCTGCTCATTCTCTGCCAGGGCCCGCTGCAGGCGGACGGGAACAGCATCGAACTCATCAACCTCAAGGGGCGGACCGCCGAGGAGTTGATCCCACTGCTGAAGCCGGTGGTGGAACCCGACGGCGCCCTGAGTGGCAGCGGCTACCGCCTGATCGTCAAGGCCACACCGGCGCAGCAGGCACAGATCCGGAAACTGCTGGAAGAGCTCGATCACCCGCCACGCAGGCTGTTGATCACCGTGCACATGGGGGAACTGGGACAACAGCACGACCACGAGCAGACCGTGCGCATCGACGCCCAAACAGGCAAGAGCAGCATCGGCATCGGGGCCCCGCCCACCCCTGACAGCGGCCTCTACATCGGCCAGCGCGACGACGCGGGCAATCTTACCTACAACCGCTACCGCCGTTACGACAGCCGCACCCTGCGCGACCGGGACAATGAACTGCAACTCGCCGCCACCGAGGGCTACCCCGCCTATATCGACACCGGCATGGACTACCCCTACCCCAGCCACCTGGCCCAGTGGCAGGACAGCGAAGGCAACCAGGGCAGCCTCATCGGCTACCGTTACAAACCGGTGCGCACCGGCTTCTATGCCCGGGTCAACCTGCGCGGTGACCAGGCCATGGTCGACATCAGTCCGCAGCAGCAGGCACTGAGCAACCAGTACACCGGGGCCATCGACAGCCAGCGGATCACCACCACTGTGACAGGCCCTGTGGGACAGTGGATCCGCATTGGTGGCGCGGCCACCAGCGAACAGGCGAAGCGGCATGGCACGGGGTACTCGGCGCGCACCCACTCGTCCAGGGATCAACCGGTGTGGATTCGGGTGGAGGTGATGGAGTAGTACCCGGCGCGATAAACCATGACCCCATCAGCCTACATGGGTATTACCTCCACCTGATAACGCAAACCAGTGCACACGAATCCACCAGCATGAACCGCATCCTACAGACACTGTTCCTGATCGCCATCGCAGCTGCAGACACGGCGTTTATCGCAGCCTACGGCGAGCAACTGAATGGCGCGCGGACCACGCTGCCACCCATTGCCGGCGTCATCCTGGCCTCACCCGGTTATATCTGGTTGCTGCCACTGGTCACCCTCATCGCCTATCTGGTCGACCGGCTGAAGCTCAGCACTGGCCCCTTGCCTATGGGCTGGATAGGTTCGACCGCATTTGCCCTTGGCCTCGCCTGGGTGCCGATTGCACTGTACGGCTCATATCTTTCGTTTATCAGCCTCGCGGCGGAGGGGGCATCGGTCGCACACTGACGACGATCAAGTGGACGCTGTGAATACGGGTCACGGCTTGGCTGGCGTCCCGGATTCCACGGCAGTGGCGGCCACCCCGGTCTTCAGCACATTGTTCTCGTCCACTTCTGCGGACAGTTTGCGTCCCAGCCATTTACAGCGAGCGGCCGGGATGCCGCCGTCGCAGAGCAGCGTGTTGTCGACCAGCTTGAGTGTGGACTTGATCCTGCCACTGACGACGACGCAGCCCGCACCTTCCTTTCCTGGCCTGTCACAGGTAAACACGTTGTGTTCCAGGTCAAGAATCGGGCGACGTCCTTCGTACATCCTGCAACCGCCTTTACTGTTCTCCCAAGCCAACCCGATGAAATCGCTGTTCTCGTTCTCTTTGCCGAAGCGCATTTCATTTTCACGAATGACCGACTTCGATGAGCAGGAAATATCAACGGCACGACCGCCCCTGGTTTCACCGGAATCTATCCTGTTGCCCACGATGAGATTGTTTGCGCAGCGGGTCTTGATGCCATGACCCGGTCGCCCCACCCAGTTGCCGAAGCGCGAGTTTCTGACGACGAGTGTCCCTGCCTCAGTAGGGCCCGAGGAGCACGCGTAGATCATGTGGCCGAGGTTGGCGTACCTGTTCACGCCGCCGTTTCGGAAGCTGGAATTGCTGATCTCCAGCCGCCCGACATTGCCTGCTGTCAGGATCCCCATCTGGAAATCGTGGCAGTCGAGCCCGTCGACCAGCAGGTCCCTCCCCTCGAGACGTATGCAGGCATTGTTGTCGCCATAATTGCGCAGGCTGATTTCCAGGTTTCGGATGACCACCTTGTCTGCGGTGACGAGCAGCACCCCCTTGTTCTTCACCACGCCGGAGATATGCGCACCATTTCCCTCGATGGTCACCGCCTTGTTGATCACCGCACCTGCAAAATATCGTTGCCCCTTCTCCAGCGTCACCACATCCCCGTCGGCTGCGCGATCAACCAGTTCCTGCAGGGACACCGCCGGCAGGTCGAGGCCTCTTTCAACCGGCTCGGGCCTGTAGATCCAGAGATTTCCCGCGTCCGTGGGGATGGCGAGAAAGACGCCGTATTGTTCCAGATAGACCCACTTGCTGAAGACCTTCCCACTGCCACCCGGCGAGGGACCGTGGGCGTGCTCGAATAACTTGAACTCCCAGTGCCCCTTTGACGGCCCGCCAACAAGCCTGCCTGCCACGACTTCGCGCTGGTTGCTCCAGAACCACCACCAACCATCATGGAAACCAAAGCCCGCCTCCCGATGGATCGCGGCGGGTTTCCCGAATTTCCTCAGGGGCACCAGGCTCCCGGCGACCGGGACATGGAGGATGTGTTTTTTCGTCGTCCGAATGAAGTACGTCCCGTCGGGGCTAAGCTCGGCATTTCCCGTGGAGGCCCAGCCGGATAGCGGCAGGACCTTGTTGTAGCTGTTGCTCTGCGGGTCGTAATAGCCGAACTGGGTCTGCTTGCTCAGATACCAGACGCCCTGATCCGGGTGGTAACCACCTGTCGGATAGGCAACGAACCTTTTCGTTTCCTCGGGTGATTTGTGCCGTGTCCACCTGCTCGACGCGACATCGAAGCTCCACAGTCCGACCCGGCACAACTGGAAGCCGGCAGAACCGGTGTACCACAGCTTCCCGTCGAAAAATGTCACGCCGTCATAGGTGTGCGCGGATCGTGGGCCGGGCCCCACAGGGTGGCCGGCGGTATCTTCCTCGAGGATCACCGGACCACAGGCCTTCCGATCCTCCCAGCGCACGGCGTTGGGCCAAGTCAGCTGTTCCCAGCGCAGATCGACCACGTCCAGGCGGTAGACCTCGTTCCCTGAATAGCCCGAATGCCCGCCCCCTGTGAAATACAGGTATCGCCGACCATCGTATGCCGCCCCCGTCCAGGCACCGATGACGGCCCTGGGGCCTGACGGCTCGGCATCCCGCAGGGGCCGATAGGGCTTGGGTATCGCGATATTCTTGAAGGTCGATGCAGGGATTTCTGTCCAGCCGTATCCTGCGTTGGCAGCGAAGTCCGCCATCGTGCCGGGGATGTCGTGTACCCTCAGTGGTTTGCCGCGGGACATCTCCGCTGCCGGACCATCATCGCCGCCCGGCCGCGCGGTAGCGGTGAGTGTGCAGACGAACTGCCCCACCAGCAGCAGAACAACAATCAGTCGCAACCTATCCATGGGCTCGATACTCCGTCATTGTGTGGCCGATGAGGCGCGCAGGGGCGGGATCACTTACGCTCCCAACGCATCCAGTATCCGCTGATGAATCCCCTCGAACCCGCCGTTGCTCATCACCAGCACGGTATCCCCCTCCCCCGCCTGGGCCGCCACCCATTGCACGATGGACTCGGTGTCGGGGTAGACCGCCGCCTTCTGACCCAGAGGCAGCAGCACCAGGGAAGGGCTCCAGCCGAGGTCTTCCGGGGCAAACAGCAGCACGTCGTCGGCGGCCTCGAGTGAGCCGGCCAGCTGGTCGGCATGGGCCCCCAGCTTCATGGTATTGGAGCGCGGTTCCAGCACGGCGATGATGCGTCCACCGCCCACCTGGGCGCGCAGCCCGTCCAGGGTGAACTTGATGGCGGTGGGATGGTGTGCGAAATCATCGTAGACGCGCACCCCGCGCACCTCGCCGCGCAGCTCCATGCGCCGCTTGACGTTCTCGAAGGTGCACAACGCATCGACGCCCACTCCGGCGGGGACACCCGCGTGACGTGCGGCAGCCAGTGCCGCCAGTGCATTGTTGACGTTGTGGACGCCGGTCAGCGACCAGCTGACCCGACCAACGTTTTCCCCGGCACAGACCACATCGAAGGCACTGCCGTCAGCGGCAGCATCGGTGACGTGCCAGGTCGCTTCCATCCCGGCATCGAAATGTTCCACCTCGCTCCAGCAGCCCATGTCGAGCACGTCATGCAGGTTGCCGTCGTACAGCGGTGTGATGATCAGGCCGTTGCCCGGCACGGTGCGCACCAGGTGATGGAACTGACGCTGGATGGCCTCCAGGTCATCGAAGATGTCGGCATGGTCGAACTCCAGGTTGTTCATCACGCAGGTGCGCGGGCGGTAGTGGACGAACTTGGAGCGCTTGTCGAAGAAGGCGGTGTCGTACTCGTCCGCCTCCACCACGAAGAAACTGCCACCACCGGCACGGGCGGAGTGGCCGAAGTTCTGCGGCACGCCACCGATCAGGTAGCCCGGCTCCAGCCCGGCGTATTCGAGTATCCAGGCCAGCATGCTGGCGGTTGTGGTCTTGCCATGGGTACCCGCCACGCCCAGCACCCAGCGCCCCTGCAGCACATTCTCGGCCAGCCACTGCGGCCCGGACGTGTAGGGCAGTCCACGGTTGAGCACCGCCTCCACCGCCGGGTTGCCGCGCGACAGGGCGTTGCCGATCACCACCACATCGGGCGCGGGATCGAGCTGGGCCGGATCCCAGCCCTCGGTGAGGGCAATGCCGGCCTCCTCCAGCTGGGTGCTCATGGGCGGGTAGACATTGGCGTCGCTGCCGGTGACCCGGTGGCCGAGCGCACTGGCGATCTGGGCGATGCCGCCCATGAAGGTGCCGCAGATACCGAGGATATGGATATGCACGTTTAAGCTCTCAACTCGCAGGTAGGGGAAACACGCTGCCCACCACCAGGTAGAGCAACACGGTAAAGCCCAGCGCCAGGCCGATGCCGAGGAACAGACTGATACCCAGGGCATGGCGCCAGACATGGCCGAAGGCGGCATGGGCCCAGCCCACCAGCACCAGCTGCGGCAGCACCAGGCTGTTGGGGTCGCCGACGAATGCCGCCAGCAGGCGCAACAGCAGCAGCACCAGGGTGACCAGCAGGCCGACACCGAACAGCGCGGTCACCGTCTGCAGATAGCGCCCGGGATGACCAGCCAGCCACAACGGCACTGCGTACAGCACCAGGGTGACCACGGTCTCCAACAGGCTGGCGCCGATGGCACTGGACCAGTTGCCGAAATAGTCACGCGACAGCGGCATGCCCAGCGCCAGCCCCGCGACGATCAGGGCCGTCAGCAATGGCAGCGATGGCGGCAGCTCCTGCGGCGTACGGCGCATCAGGCACAGGCCGAAAAAGTAATGGAGCAGTGTCAGCAAAGCGGTGCACCCGGCGCGGATCTGCCACGCATCATACCCCCCCGCAGGACCCGCGCAAGCAATGCTATGCTTGCTGCTTTGCACTTCTGGAAGACCCATGCAGGAAGTCCTCGTCGACACCCCCGAGGCGGTCGTCAGCCTCGCCGAACAGCTCGCCGGCAGCGAGTGGCTGGCGCTCGACACCGAGTTCATACGCGAGAAGACCTACTGGCCCCGGCTCTGCCTGGTCCAGGTCAGCAACGGCGAGATCGCCGCCGCCATCGACACCATCACCCTGAGCGATGAGCAACTGCGCCCCCTGCTGGACGTGCTCTACGACGGCAGCATCCTCAAGGTGTTCCATGCCGCCCGGCAGGACCTGGAGATCTTCCTTCACGACTGGGGACACATCCCGCTGCCGCTGTTCGATACCCAGACCGCCGCCGCCCTGCTCGGCTACGGCGACCAGGTCGGTTATGCCAACCTGGTGAAACGGGTACTGGGCATCGAGCTGGCAAAGGACCAGTCTCGCACCGACTGGTCGAAGCGGCCGCTCAACCAGGCACAGATCCGCTATGCGCTGGACGACGTGGTCTACCTCGGCGAGGCCTACACGAAAATGCGCGGCCAGCTGTCCGACCGCGAGCGCCTGCAATGGCTGGCCGCCGACTTCGCCGAGCTGGCCAATCCGGCCATCTACGTGCAGCACCCGCAGACCGCCTGGAAGCGGGTCAAGGGCCGCCAGCACCTGCGCGCCGCACAGATGGCCATCCTTCAGGTGCTGGCCGCCTGGCGCGAGGAACAGGCCATTGCCCAGGATCGGCCGCGGCGCTGGATACTCAAGGACGAGGTGCTGGTGGACCTGGCCAAGCGCGCCCCGGGCGACGTGCACAAGCTTTCCGGCATCCGCGGGCTGGAGCCCGGCACCATCCGCCGCCACGGCGAGACCCTGATCAAGCTCATCGCGCAGGGCAAACAGGTACCGAAGGAGCAATGGCCGGTGGACAAGCGTCCGGGCAAGCACATGAGCCACCGCCAGGAGGCACTGGTGGACCTGCTCAGTGCCGCGCTGCGGCTGATTGCAGACGAACACCAGCTTAGCCCCACCGCCATCGCCACCCGCAAGGAGCTGGAGAAACTGGTACTCGGCGACCACGACACCGAACTGATGCGCGGCTGGCGCCGGCTGGTGGCGGGCGAGCCTCTGCTGGCCATCATCGCCGGCGAGAAGAGCATCCGGGTCGGCAAGGATGGGCCCTACCTCACCGACTGAATCGCGCCGACGCCCGCAGAGGAACCCGCCATGACGGTGCACAACAGCGAGATCGCAGACGCCTTCGACAAGCTGGCCGACCTGCTGGAGATCGAGGGCGCCAACCCGTTCCGGGTGCGCGCCTACCGCAACGCGGCGCTGACCGTGCGCGGCCATCCGCACAGCATGGCCGAACTGGTGGCGCAGGGCGCCGACCTCACCGAGCTGCCCGGCATCGGCGAGGAACTGGCCGAGAAGATCCGCACCCTGGTGAACACCGGCGAGCTGCCGGCACTCAAAAAGGCCGAAGCGCGCATCCCCGGCGCACTGAGCCTGATGCTGAAGATCCCCGGACTCGGGCCCAAGCGGGTCAAGGCACTCCACGAACAGCTGAAGGTCCGCAGCCTGCAGGACCTGGCGCGGGCAGCCCGGCGCGGCCTGATCCGCACCCTGCCCGGTTTCGGCACCAGGACCGAGGCCCGGATCCTCGAACAGATCGAACGCCAGGCCCAGGTGGAGCGGCGCAGCAAGCGCATCGTCGCCGAGGAGATCGCCCGGCCACTGGTGGACTACCTGCAGGCCATCAAGGGCGTGAAGCAGGTCACCGTGGCCGGCAGCTACCGCCGGCGCAAGGAGACGGTGGGCGACCTGGACATCCTGGTCACCGCCGGCCGCGGCACACCGGTGATGGCGCGCTTCATCGACTACGACGAGGTGGTGGAGGTGGTCTCCCAGGGCGAGACCCGCGCCACCGTGCGGCTGCACAGCGGCATGCAGGTGGACCTGCGGCTGGTGCCCCAGGTCAGCTACGGCGCCGCGCTGCATTATTTCACCGGCGCCAAGGCCCACAACATCGCGGTGCGGCGCATCGCCGTGGCCCAGGGGCTGAAGCTCAACGAATACGGCCTGTTCGAGGACGGGAAACGCATCGCCGGTCGCAGCGAGCACGAGATCTACCGGCGACTGGGCATGGCCTACATCGAGCCCGAGCTGCGCGAGAACCATGGCGAGATCGAGGCCGCGCAGCACAACCGGCTGCCGCAACTGGTCGAGGTGAAGGACATCCGCGGCGACCTGCACAGCCACACCAAGGCCAGCGACGGCCATGACGAGCTGCGCACCATGGCCCATGCCGCCATCGCCCACGGATACGACTACCTGGCCATCTCCGATCACTCGCGCCACGTCACCGTCGCCCACGGCCTGGACGCGGAGCGCCTGGCGCAGCAGATCGACGCCATCGATCGGCTCAACGACGAGCTGGGCCGCCCGCTGCTGCTCAAGGCCTGCGAGGTGGATATCCTCGAGGACGGCTCACTGGACCTGCCGGACGATATCCTCGCCCGCCTCGACCTGCGGGTCTGCGCGGTGCACTACCAGTTCAATCTCTCGCGCAGGAAACAGACCGAGCGCATCCTGCGCGCCATGGACAACCCCCACTTCAACATCCTCGCCCACCCCACGGGCCGCCTGATCAACCAGCGTGCACCCTACGAGGTGGACCTGGAACGGCTGATGCGGGCGGCGGTGGCGAACGGCTGCTTCATGGAGGTCAACGCCAACCCCGACCGTCTGGACCTGACCGACGACGCCTGCCGCATGGCAAAGGAACTGGGAATGAAGGTGGCCATCTCCACCGATGCCCACAGCACTGCCGGGCTGGACTACCTGCGTTTCGGTGTCGACCAGGCCCGGCGCGGCTGGCTGGAGGCAAACGACGTGCTGAATACCCGTTCACGTAGCCGGCTGCTGCGGCTGCTGCGACGTTAGCGCCATGTCGGACAACATGCCGAACCCCGCCCGCCGCAGCCTGCTCTGGCTGACCCTGTTCGCCATCGCCATGGCCCACGTGGAGGCCAGCCTGGTGATCCATCTGCGCAGCCTCTATTACCCCGACAACCCGCTGGCGCTGTTCCCGCTTGCCCTGCTGTCACACCGCGACCTGGCCATCGAGCTGGTGCGTGAGCTGGCAACCGTAGTCATGTTGCTCAGCGTCGCCCTGCTGGCCGCCCGCGAACCGATGCGCCGTTTTGTTGGTTTCGTCTACCTGTTCGGCCTGTGGGACCTGTTCTACTACATCTGGTTGTGGCTGATGATCGGCTGGCCCACCGCATGGGGGGAGTGGGACGTGCTGTTTCTGATCCCCTGGCCCTGGTTCGGGCCCTGGATCGCCCCCGCGGCAATCGCGCTGCTGTTCACTCTCTGGGGTGGCTGGGTGTGGCTGGCCAGACCCGGCGCATGCTTCGGCCGCGCCAGCCTGTTACTGTTCGTCATCGGTGCGGGACTGGCGCTTTGCGCCTTCCTGCTGCCGGCCGTGCCACTGCTGCCCGACGGCGAGGCGGCCTTCCGCGGCTTTGTCCCCGACCGGTTCGCCTGGGCACTGTACCTGCCCGGCCTGCTGTTGATGGCGGCCGCCCTGGTCATGGCGGCGAAACGAGACACCCCACACACGGATCTGCGAGGAGCGCACAGATGAGCGGCAAGCCCAAGACCCAGAACATGGCCCTGTTCTGCGATTTCGAGAACGTGGCACTCGGCGTGCGCGATGCCAAATACGCCGCCTTCGATATCCAGCGGGTGCTGGAGCGGCTGTTGCTCAAGGGCAGCATCGTGGTGAAGAAGGCCTACTGCGACTGGGAACGCTACAAGGACTTCAAGGCACCGATGCACGAGGCCGCCTTCGAGTTGATCGAGATCCCCCACGTGCGCCAGTCAGGCAAGAACTCGGCCGACATCCGCATGGTAGTGGACGCGCTGGACCTCTGCTACACCAAGTCCCACGTCGACACCTTCGTCATCATCAGCGGCGACTCGGACTTCTCCCCCCTGGTGAGCAAGCTGCGCGAGAACAACAAGATCGTCATCGGTGTCGGCGTCAAGCAGTCCACCTCCGACCTGCTGATGGCCAACTGCGACGAGTTCATCTACTACGACGACCTGGTGCGTGAGGACGAGAAACAGAAGCGCAAGAAGAAAAAGGCCAGCGGCAAGAAAAAGGCGCCCAACGCGGCCACCGAGGCCGAGAAGCAGCAGGAGGCCCTCGACCTGGTGATGGAGACCGTCGAGGACCTGTTCGAAGAGCGCGGCGAAGAGGAAAAGGTCTGGGGCTCGATGGTCAAGCAGGCGCTGAAGCGGCGCAAACCGGGCTTCAGTGAGGCCTACCATGGCTTCCGCACCTTCGGGCAGTTGCTGGAGGAGGCGCAGGCACGGGGGCTGCTGCAATTGCAGCGCGACGAGAAATCCGGCGGCTACGTGATCACCGGCTTCAACCCCGAGGTCTGACGCCATGCCGACCCATGTCTCAACGCAAGCCGCGGGGCGCCTGCCCCTGCTGCTGCTCGCCGCCTACCTGCTGCTGTTCGCCGTCTGCGCCATCTCCCCCTACGACCGTGCCGTGTGGTGGGCGGAGAACATCCCCATCCTGCTGCTGGTGGCGCTGGTCGCCTGGCTGCACCGCTTTCACCGATTCTCCGGCCTGAGCTATTTCTTCATGGCCTTCCTGGTTGTGCTGCATACCATCGGCGGCCATTACACCTTCGAGCGTGTGCCTTTCGGCCTGGTCACCGAGTGGTTCGGCTTCGCACGCAACCACTATGACCGCATGGCACATTTCACCGTCGGCTTCTACGCCTACCCCATCGCCGAACTGCTGCTCGCAAAACGCCTGGTCAGGCACCCCGGCATCCTGCTCAGTTACCCGCTGTTCACCATCCTCGCGGTGGCGGCGTGCTACGAGATCTTCGAGTGGCGGTACGCGCTGACGGCAGAGGCCGATGCCGGCAGCGCGGTGCTCGGCTCCCAGGGTGACATCTGGGATGCACAGAAGGACATGCTGGCCGATGGCATGGGCGCCGTGTTCGCCACCCTGGTGTTCTGGTGGATGAACCGCCGGCAACTGGCGGCACTGCGTGACTGAACTGCCCGCCACCCTGGCTGCTCATGGCCACAACGGGCTGAAGCAGGCCCTGCTGGCGGAACTGTCTGCCCTGCCGCCGGATCAACTGCCCCTGCATCAGGCGGTGAACAGCGGTGGTTTCGTGGGCACGGACACCCTGGACCTGACCCTGCTGGCCGTGGACGAGACCGCGGACTCGCTGCATATCCGCAGCGGGATCTTCTTCACCGAGATCGTCATCAATTGCGGCTGCGGCGATGACCCCATGCCGATCCCCGGCTACTGCGAGCTGCAGATCACCATCGACAGGCGGGACGCCACGGCGCGTTTCAGCCTCGTCGGCTAGCGGCGTCGCAGCAGAGCGACGGCCAGCAGCAGTATCGCGGCCAGCACCGCCACGGCGTTGCCCCATCGCTGGAAGGGTGTCTCGCCCTGCAGCGGCCGGACATCCGCGCTCAGCACGACCGGCCTGAACTGGGGCGACACCGCCACCAACCCGCCCCGCTCGTCGATCACCGCCGATATCCCGGTATTGGTGGCGCGCAGCAGGTAGCGCCCGTTCTCCAGCGCGCGCATGCGGGCGATCTGCAGATGCTGATGGGGCGCCAGCGAGTCGCCAAACCAGGCGTCATTGCTGGCGTTGACCAGGAAGGCCGCTGCCGGCAAGGCCTCGGCAACCTCGCTGCCGAAGGCGTCCTCGTAGCAGATCGAAATGCCCGCCGGCAGACCCGCCAGGGTCAGCAGGGGTGGCCGCCCGTCGCCAGCCCTGAAATCGGACAGGGGTATGCGCAGCCAATCCAGCAGGGGGCCGAGCCAGTCGCGCAGGGGCAGGTACTCGCCGAAGGGCACCAGATGACGCTTGTCGTAGCGGCCGCGGCCGCTGACACCGAGGCTGAGCATGCTGTTGGTATAGCCTTCCTCGTCACTGACCGGGATGCCGAGCACCAGGTCCTGCCCGCGTGCCGCCAGCTGCTCGTGCAATGGCTGCAGCAGGTTCTCCTCCACCTGGTAGGCGAAGGCGGGTATGGCGGTCTCCGGCCAGACGATGAGCCGGCTGTCGCCGGCCTCGGCCGTCAGCCCGAGATAGCGCTCCAGGGTCGGGCGGAACTGTTCAGGCTGCCATTTCAGCCGCTGCTCGATGCTGCCCTGGACCAGGCTGACGCGCAGCGGCTCCCCCCGCGGCGACACCCAGCTGACCTGTGACAGCACCAGCCCACCGCCCCAGATCAGCGCCAGCAACAGCCACGTCCAGAATCGGTTGATCGCGCTCAGCAGCACCGCCTGGACGACCACCAGCAGGCTGATGCCATAGACGCCCAGCAGCGGGGCATAGTGCGCCAGCGGACTGTCCGTCATCGAGGCCCCGAGGTTGAGCCAGGGAAAGCCGGTGAACAACCAGCCGCGCAGCCATTCGAGCAGCAACCAGACCGCTGCGAAGACCAATCCCCTGATCCAGGTCGCCTGCCCCCCGGCGAGCCGCACCACCAGGTAACCGAGCAGGCCGTAATAAAGGGCCACGAAGAGGATGAAACCGATGGTCAGCAGCAGGGCGAGCGGCGGTGTGACTCCACCGAACTGGGCGATACTGATATCAAGCCAGCTGACGCCCGCCCCCAGCACCCCCTGGCCGTACAGGTAGCCGAGGGTGAAACCCGCCGCGGGGCGGCGCCCCTGCAACAGGCGGAACAGCAGCGCCGGCGAGAGGATCGCCAGTGGCCAGATTCCAAAAGGCGCGAAAGCCGCCACCAGCAGGGCACCGGCGACCAGGGCCAGCAGGGCCGCCGGGCCGCCCCGCAGATGGGCGGGGTCAACCACAGCGAGAGCCATGCCGGCAGTGGGGTTAGTCGTCCTGTCCGTCACCGGGCGGGCTCAGCCGCTTGACGTTGAGCAGCTTCACCTTGCGACTGTCGGCGCGGATCACCGTGAAGCGGAAGCCGCCGAGGTCCACGCTCTCCCCCTGCTTAGGCAGGTGACCGATGGCATGGACCACCAGGCCACCGATGGTGTCGAAGTCCCCGTGGTCGAGATCGCTGCCGAAGAATTCGTTGAACTCCTCGATGCTGGTATGTGCCTTGGCGGTGTATTCGTCCGGGCCGCGCTTGAAGATGTAGGCGCCCTCGTCGAAGTCGTACTCGTCCTCGATCTCGCCGACGATCTGTTCGAGCACGTCCTCGATGGTCACCAGGCCGGCAGCAGCGCCGTATTCGTCCACCACGATGGCCATGTGGTTGCGGCTGGCGCGGAATTCCTTCAGCAGCACGTTGAGGCGCTTGCTCTCGGGCACGAACACGGAGGAACGCAGCACGTCGCGGATATTGAAGGTCTCGCCACGCTCACCGCAATACTGCAGCAGATCCTTGGCCAGCAGCGTCCCCACCACCTCGCCGCGGTCATCGCCGATCACCGGGAAGCGCGAGTGCGCCGACTCGATGGCAATGGCGAGGATCTCGCCAAAGGGGGCATCGCGCTCCATCACCACCATCTGCGCACGGGGGATCATGATGTCACGCACGCGCAGGTCGGCCACCTGGAGCACGCCCTCGATCATGGTCAGCGCATCGGTATCGAACAGCCCCTGGTCACGCGACTGCTTCAGGATCTCCACCAGTTCGTCACGGTTCCTGGGCCGCGTGCCGTTGCCGGGTATCAGCCGCTCCAGCCAGGAACGGCTGTTGTCTGA
>JANTHH010000016.1 GCA_024762485.1 Chromatiales bacterium | reverse complement strand
GACGGTTCATCGCCCACTGGCAGGATGGTGATCCGGCCCTGGCCGACCCGGATCAGCAGATTGCAGCGACGGCACTGAATCAGGCCGTTGAGGACTGTGTGCGCGTCGCGCCTGAGCAATACCAGTGGACCTACCGGCGGTTCTCCATCCAGCCCGAAGGGCGCCCGAACCCCTACTGGCGATCACGCGAGTAACCACGCCGCGGCTCCGACATGCAAGCCCTGGACAAGGCCAGGCCGGTCTTCTCGGCGGTCCCTTAAAGGAATCTCATTTCTGGCCGTTACCCCAGCTGAGAAAACCGACTCAGAGAGATGGCCATCCCCATGTCCCAGTTGCTTGTAAACCAAACCGGCCGGGCCGGTGTCCTGTTTGTGTTCGTGCTCTGCCTGCTGTTCCCCCTCCCGTCATCGGCAAAGCCGAAGGAGGGGGCCGATGTCCGGGTGCTGATCGATGTGTCGGGCAGCATGCGGCAGAACGATCCCGCCAACCTGCGGCGGCCGGCACTGCGCATGCTGGTCGGGCTGATGCAGCCGGGCACCGTCTCCGGGGTCTGGACCTTCGGCCGCTGGGTAAACATGCTGGTGCCGGTCGGCGAGGTGGATGAGGCCTGGAAACGGAAGGCGCTGGCGCTGTCCAACGAGATCAATTCACCCGGCCAGTTCACCAATATCGAGGATGTACTGGAGCGGGCCAGCCGCGGCTGGGAGGGTGCCAAGGCGACGCGCCATCGCCACCTGGTCCTGCTCACCGACGGCATGGTGGATATCTCCAAGTCGGAGCGGGAAAACGCGGCTTCGCGCCAACGCATCCTCGACCGGTTGCTGCCCAGGATCAAGGCACAGGATGCCCAGATCCATGCCATTGCCCTGTCCGAACGTGCCGATCACGAACTGCTCAAGCGCCTCGCCGCAGAGACAGGTGGATGGTATGAGCAGATCAATGATGCCGACCGTCTGAAGCGGATCTTCCTGCGTATCTTCGAGAAGGTCGGCAACCCCGACATGGTCCCGCTCAAGGACAACGCCTTCCGGGTGGACAAGCGGGTGCAGGAGGCGACGATCGTGGTGTTCCAACCGGACGGCGCCGCACCGGCCAGGCTGACCGCCCCGGATGGCAGCGCGTTCGGTCGCGAGAATGCGCCCCCGACGGTCACCTGGCATCAGGATGAGGGCTATGAGCTGATCACCCTGCGCGAGCCCCAGGCGGGCCAGTGGCGTCTGCAGGCGGAGATGGATCCCGACAACCGGGTGATGGTGGTCACCGACCTCAGGCTCGATGTCTCCAGTCTGCCCAATCAGCTGGTGGTGGGCGAACCCGTGCTGGTCTCGGCCTCGTTGAGCAGCCAGGGCAAGCAGGTCAAACGGCGTGCCTTTCTCGACCTGGTCGATATGAGGGCGGACGCGATTTCGGCCGTCGGCCTGGATCCGTTGCCGCTGAACGACAAGGGCCAGCGTGGTGATGAGCAGGCCGGTGACGGCCGCTACAGCATGCTGTTCAGCGAAAACCAGGCGCACCCGGTGATGGAATTGGTGATTGCCGCCGAGAGCGCAACATTTCTGCGCGAGAAGCGACACTCGCTGTCCGTGGTCGAACCGGCCCTGCTGACACACGATGGCGCTGCCGGCGCACGCCTGACGCTGGAGCCCGGCGCGCTGCGTGAAAATACCCTGAAGATCAGTTTCTGGCAGCAGGATGCAAGCGGCCAGGAGCTTGCGCTGAGTGCACAGCGCCAGTCCGATGGCAGTTGGCTGGCGGAGCAGATCGATCCTGCCCTGCCCGTGGCCGCCCGCATCGAAGGCGTCACTGTGCGCGGTGCGCCGGTCTCGCGTCGGCTGCCCTGGGTCTATCCCGCCGGCGGCGGACCTGCCGTGGTGCCGGTGCCGGTCGTGGCAAAGCCGGTGAAGGCGGTGGTGCCTGCCATGGTTCCGGTTCAGCCGGCGAGTGAGCCGCCGGCAGCGCCTGCAGTCGAAGAAGCACCGGTGGAGGCGGCTGTTGAGGAACCGGAGGAAGAGGAAGATGACTGGCTGATTCCGGGCCTGATCATCGGGCTGAGCAATCTGCTGCTGATCGGCGGCGGTGTGGCCTTCTGGCTGCTTCGCCGGCGCAGGAAGCAGGCGGTTTCGCTGCTTGAGGAAGAACTGCCGCCTGCCGAGGATGAAGGCACTGAGGATGCTGCAGCTGTGGAGGAGGTCTGATGGGGCAGACTGGATTCTGGCTTGCGCTGGCGGGGGGGGAGATCCTTGCAGTCATTTTCGTCCTGCTGCTCGTTGCTTGGATCGTCTCCGTCCGTCAGAAGGGCAGGGACCGTCGTGCCATCAATGAACTGGTGAGCCGCTGGGCGGCGAGGCGAGACACCCGGAAGGAGGCGCTCAAGGCCATGCTCGGCAGTAATTTCGGGCTGACGGGTGCTGAACTGGAGCGGATTGCTGCAGAACTGCTCAATGCCGAGCTGCGGCTGGTCAATGTCTTCAGCCAGGTCTACCTGGAACGGTTGGCCGACGAGGCCGCGGTCTTCGACAAGTCGGTCTCGACCTCGGTCGATGCGTATCACAAGTTGTCGGGCGCGGGTTCGATGTCAGCAGCTGACTCTGCTGACATCGAACCCGTGCCTGCAGAGGCTGCTGTGCAGGAGACGGTGACCGACGAGGTCGTCGACGAGGGTGAACTGCTGGCGCTGCAGGCTGAGAATAAACGGCTGACCGAAGAACTGCGTGTCACCATGGAGACCATGAGCCGGATGCTCAACGAATATTCCACCATGTTTGCCTCGGACGGGACGCAGGAGGTCAATGTGGTGATGGATGTCAATGAGCAGGCCGAGGCCGCGCCTGATGATGCCAGCGGATCCGTGGCGGACGACAGCGACGCCCAACCATCAGAAGAAGACAGGGAGGCGCCTGGAAACGTTGTGGAAGTAGGCCAGGAAGCGGCGGTAGCCGGTGTGGCAGAGGAAGTAGCGGATGATTCGACGGACCTGCCGGCCGATGACGAGGTCGTGGATCCGGACGATATCATCAATCAGATGGCCCCAGACATGTCTGGCGATACGATGGAGACTGAGGCGTCCAGCGCGACGGACGAGCTGCCAGAAGCCGGGGATGTCGATACAGCGTCGGCAGAAACGTCGGCATCAACCAGCTCACCCTATGACTTGCTGGATGAGACGATAGATGGTGATGAGCAAGACCCCGAGGCCTTGCTCACTGATCTCGAGGCCGCGGTTGATGACGCCCCTGTCGATGACATCGATGCGCTGATTGCCAGCAGTCAGGCGGGGGTGGACGAGGAAGTTGCTGCCACCGACGAGGCTGACCTGAACGGCGAACTCGCGGAGCTTTTCGACCAGGGAGACGAGGTGGTCGAGGATAAAGCTGCAGAGGTCGTGCTGGACGAGGACCTGTTTGATCTCACCCCTGATGAGGATGTGACAGAAAGGAAGGCATGATATCGGCCTGCTGCATGTAACAGGGTGGATGGCTGTGATCTGTTACATCAGGCACAAAAAAGCCCGGCCGAATGGCCGGGCTTTTTCATAACCGCGGTGAAGCGATTACTGGCGAGTTGACGGACCGTTGTACTCGATACCGTTGCTCATGTGGGTCAGGAAATACTCCAGGTTACGGTATTCCTTACCCTGTGCCTTGAACGGCTTGGCACGTACCTGCTTGTTGCAGCCACCGAAGCGGCGATGCAGGGTACCCAGGTCGCCCCACTTGGAGCGGTATACCGGCCAGCCGGTGGTGTGGCCAAGCGCAGGGCTCAACACGTTGGATCGAACACGCTGGCCTGCACTCTCCACATGGCACTGTGCACAGGAGAAGTTAAGCTGACCGCGACGGGCGAAGAAAAAGGTCTTGCCGTCGTAGTAGGCCTTCAGTGCGTCTGGATCGTTGGGGACCACCACATTGGTCTTCTGACCACGTGACTGGTAGCCCATGTAGGCCAGCAGACGGGTGATCTTGCCCTTCTTGTACTTCATCGGCTTTTCGCCGTTCTTGGTCAGGCAGGCATTGACGGCCTGTTCCAGGGTGACAACAGCCTTTTTCGACTTGTCCCAGTAGGGGTAGTTCTTGCGCTGGGCCGGGTTGTTGTTGAAGCAGGAAGCGAAGGTCTTGCCGTTCTTGAAGGGGGTGTTCCAGATGACTTCACCCTCGTCGATCATCGGCTCATAAGGGGGGAATTCCTCAATGGCTTCCCAGTTCTCACGGTTCACTTCGCTGACGGCGTTGACGCCGTTGGCGAACTCCTGCAGGGGCACGCCGGGGAACTTCTTCATGAAGTAGGCGCGGTAGATCTTGAGATCTTCCGCCGGCGTGGTATCGGTGGCCATTTGATTCTTGGCCATGGCGACAGAGGTACCCAGTACACAAAGGGTAGCCACTGCGAGAATGCTTTTTTTCATGGGTCAGTCTCCTCCCAAGTGGATTGGCAGGTAGCGGCCCTGCACCTGCAGGGCCGTTCCGCATGGTTCGTTATAATTAGCTGATCTTGGCGGTAGCCGAGTCGCTGCCACCCTTGTTGTCAGTCCAGGAAATTGACACTGCATCGCCTTTCTTACCGCCTTCGAACTTGAAGGAGAGGTAGGGGTTCTTGGAGACGCCGCCACTCCAGTGAGCAGTCATCACGGGGTTGGCGCCGTGTGTACAGACCACTTCCTGAATGAAGTGTGCGGGGATCAGTTTCTTGGTCTTTTTGTCTTTACGGGTGCCAGTCTCCATCGGATGGGTGATCAGGCATTTGACAGTGGTGACGCCGCCTTTGACTTTGGCGCGGATCTTGATGGTGCTTTTTGCCATTTTCAGTAAACCTCTTAATGACTATTCCGTAGTTTCAGCCTGGGCAGGATCAGCCGCCACAGCCGCCGATGGTGACTTTCACACCTTTGCGGGCGGAGTACATCTTGCCGCCGGCCTTGACCACGGCGATCACGTCACCGGTCTTGCCCATCTTGATGCGGGTGGCCACGTAGCCCTGTGCACCTTTGCCCATATCGAAGGCGGCTGCCAGGGGAGAGGGGTTGTTTGCTGCCAGGATGGCAATGGATTCGACACCACCGATGCTGGTGGAGACGGTCACCGGAACCACTGCGCCGTTCTCGGCGATATCGGGTGCCTTTACCTTGATGTCACCCGAAGGGGTGGAGGCGGCGCTGCCCATCAGGTTGGACAGTGCTTCGTCAACCTTCTTTGCGTGGAAGGCCTTCTCGTTCCACGCAGCCAGAACGGCCTGCGGTGCAAGCAGTCCGGCACTGACGGCCACGCCTGCCACACCGGCAGCCATGGATCCCTTCAGGAAAACCCTGCGTTTGATACTCGTGTTCATTAACAATAACTCCTGTGCTTCGCGAGTCGTAAGTCTGTGAATTTAGAGGGTGTAGAGATATTCGACGATGGCGTCGATATCAGATTCGCTGATGATCTTGTGCTTGCCGAAAGGCGGCATGCGGGTGTCGGGGTTGGCGACTTCTGCGTCCCAGATCTGGGCACGCAACTTCTTCTTGTCGGGGAAGCGTGCCTTCATGGCGACCAGAGGTGGCCCGATGTCGCCGGGGCTGGTGCCGTCGTCCATCGCGTGGCAGGCGAGGCAGTTGCCTTTCTTGCGGTTGAACGCAACTTCTTTGCCCTTCTTGACCATGTCGGCATGTCCCGCAGCACTGGCTGCTTGCGGGATCAGGCTCGTACCGCCGATCAGAACAGCAAAGGAGGCTGCTGTCGCTATCAGTTTCGCGGTGTTCCGCATCACGTATCCTCCTGTTTCTCTCATTATGTGGTTGACGGAGAAGATTCTCGTTTTTTCTACGGCATCCGTATGCGGCTTACCCAGTTGTGTGATGCGCACGGACCCCTAGCAAACCCTACAGGGTAGGTCGATAGCATAAGGATTGAAGAGCCGTTGGCAAGCTTTAATTTCAAAAATGCTGGCGGGGGTAAAGTATTAGAAAATAATGAAATTCTTTTGATTGAGTGCATCAGTGCCATGCGGCCTCGGTCCGCTGTTCGTCACGCAGGGCGTTCAGTTTCGATTCGATCCGGTTGCGGTCATAGAAGTCCAGGCCGTCATCGCGCAGGGCGATCTTCAGTTGCTGGATCGCTGCCGCGGTGTCGCCGGCCAGGTCGTAGTGGGTGGCGAGATATTCATGGGCGGTGGTTGGGCTCCCGACCCGGCCTTCGGTCAGTGCAAGTAGCTTGAAGAGACGTGCATCATCAGAGCGTTCTCGGGTCATGCGGATAAGTAGGTCGCGTGCCTCCCGGTCCCTGTGTTCGCTGATCAGGCTCTCGGTAAGGGTGATCTGCAGTGGGTAGTCCAGGGGATGGCCGAGCAGCGCCTTGCGGAGTATCTCGCTGGCCTGGTGGGGGTTGTTGTCGGCCAGTTCGAGGCGTGCCCTTGCGACGATGAAGGCGGTGTGGTCGGGATTTGAGTCCGTCAGGTGACGCAGTTGGTTGCGGGCCTCTTCGATGCGGCGGGCATCGATCAGCGACAGCACCAATCCGTAGCGAGTGGCCGTCTCGCTCTGATAGCGATGGTCCTTCAGCAGACGGCGGAAGTGATCGACGGCATCGTCCGGGTTGTCGAAGGCACGTTTGCGCAGCATGGCGCGGGTCAGGTAGTAATCGAGGCTGTCCAGGTGCTGGTGATAGGGGAAGCTCTCGGCGCGTCCCAGGGCGTCGGCGATGCGGTTGGTTGTGACCGGGTGAGTGCGTAAAAATTCCGGCAGGGCGACACTGCTGCTGCGATTGGCCCGTCCCATGCGGGTGAAGAAACTGGGCATGGCACGGGTCTCGAAGTCAGCGTCTGCGAGGATGGCGATGCCTACCCGGTCTGCCTCCTTTTCGTTGGCACGGGTGAAGTTGATCTGCTGTTGGATCAATGCCGCCTGGCCGCCCATCATGGCGGCGATACCGGCATCGCCGCCAGCGGTGGCACCGAGCAGGATGGCGGCGAGCATCAGGGCCGCCTGTGGCGTGCTCAGGTCGCTGGTGGCCTGCCAGGTGCGCTGCAGGTGCTTCTGGCTGACGTGCGCGATTTCGTGGGCGAGCACGGCGGCGAGCTCGCTCTCGCTGCGGGTGGTGAGCAACAGACCGCTGTGGATGCCGATGCTGCCGCCGGGGCCGGCGAAGGCATTGATGCTGGGATCATCGAGCAGGAAGAAATTGAACTGCTGGCCGAGTGGCACGCTGCTGTGTTGTACCAGAGTATTGCCGAGGCGCTGCAGATAATCCTCGATCAACGGGTCGTCCACAAGGCGGCCGCTGGCGCGGATCTGGCGCATGAAGGCCTGGGCCAGCCGGCGCTCCTGTTCAGGGCTGATGATGTTGCCAGAGACATCCCCCATCTCCGGCAGTTGCCCGGTGATTGCCGGTTCGCCGTACAGCGCCACCGGGTTGAGGAGGGCCAGGACGGTGAAGAAGGCGGTCCAGCGGTTGCATCTGTTTGCCGGCCGGCGGCGCTTGATCATGGATAGACGGGCTAGTTGAGTTGGATGCGTTGTCCCCAGGGGACAGGGTGTTTGCCTTTGACCAGCCAGATTACCGGATAGTTCGGTTCCTGTGACGGGAATGTACCCTCGGCGTCAGTGAAATAGACCACCAGTTCGGCATGCTGTCCGCTCCGCTCGAGCCAGTCGAACACCGGCTGGAAGTTTGTGCCGCCACCGCCGTGGATGGAATCGGGAAATTCGAATTCCTCCCAGGGCTCGTAGACCCAGGGTGCACCTTCGGGGATGCTGGAGTCGCAGGGGATGAGGGTGACCCTGGCGCGCATCTGACCCTTCAGGGCATTGACCTCGGCGATGAACTCGGCGATCTCCTGTGGCCTGATCGAACCACTGGTGTCCACTGCGACCACCAGGTCCACCTGACTGGAACGCAGTGACGGCAGGATGGCCTCGCCCTCGCGGCGGGAGGGACGCATGTAGCTGAAATCGTCCCGCGCCATGGCGGTCATGTAGCGGGCCAGCAGCATGCGCCACGGCAGCTGGGGCTGCAGCAGATGATCGATCATCCTTGCCATGCTGCCGCCGAGCTTGCCGGCCTGCTGTGCCTGCTGGGCGGCGCCGGCCATGCGCTGCTGCCACTGCACCTGCAGGGTCTCGCGCTCATCCGGCGTCAGAGGTGGCGGGGTCTGCTCCAGCTGGTCGCTGGGCTCTGCCTCGCCGTGGGACTGCTCCTGTTCGCCACGTCCCTGTTCCGGCTGGTTGCCACCGCCTTCGCCCTCGTCCGGCTCCTGGCGCGGCTGATTGCCATCGCGGTCCTCCTGCTCGGGTTCGGGTTGTCTGGGCTGTCTCTTTTCGTCCTTCGACTCGGGCGAGTCCGGAGGCGGCGGGTTGCCACCGTCGCCGCCGCCTTCGCTCTCCTGGTCGTAGACATGCTGGTCTAGGGTCTCGTTGTCCTCGTTGTCCTGCAGCAGGGGGTAGATCTCTTCCGCGGTCATGCCGCTGTACTGGGGCATGATCTGACTGTTCGGTGGCGGCACCAGGCCGTCGTCGATCAACAGGGGGTTGATGGCATAGTCGCAGGCCAGATCCCAGCGGTGCTTGACCCGGTGCTGACGGCGGGCGAAGTGCGACAGGGCGCAGTGCAGCGCCTCGTGGGCGAGCATGAACTGGGTCTGCGCCATGCTCAGGCCGTCGACATAGTCGGGGTTGTAGTAGAACTTGCGCGCATCGGTGGCGGTGGTGGGGCACCAGTCCGGGTTCGCCGCCACCATCGGCAGGCGCAGCACCAGGGCGCCGAGGAAGGGCTTGTCCAGGATCAGCTTGGTCCTGGCAGCCGTCAGCTTGGTCTCGATGGCATCGAGGTCGTTTGCCATGTGGGTATCCGTATCGACCTATTCGTAGAGCATCACATCGGCGATGGCATTGGCCCAGTCACCGAACTCGGGCACGGTGAAGAGGAATTCGCCGATCGCCCGGTGCAGGTCGGAGACCAGCATCACGCCCATCTCGCGCTGCGGAAACTGGCCGGCATAGTTGAGGATGTTGCCGATGACACGTGCGGCGTCGGCACTTTCCCTGGCACGGATGGCGCGGCCCACCAGGGCGGCGGCCACCGCGTATTGCAGGTCGATCTCGTCCGGGGTCGGCACCGGCTTGCCGGCGATGATGTCGTCCAGATCCGGCATCTTGTCCAGGCTGTTGACGAAAGCGGTCAGCTCCACCCCGGCGGCGGGCCCGACACAGGCCTGGAGGGTGCCCTGCAGCAGGGCGGGGTTGTTGCCGAACTTCTGCAGGCCACGGTGCGCGAATTCCCAGGAGCGGGGCGAGGGGAAGGCCACCGGATTGTGCGCCGGGTCGAAGTCGAACAGCAGTTCGGGGCGGAAGCGCAGGAAGGCGATGACCCGTTCGTCGATGCCGTTCTGATAGGCCCAGGCCACCCAGTCATCGAGGTGGGTGTCGACCTCGAAATGGGAGAAGCGGTTGGCCAGCGGCGCCGGCATGGTATAGGTCACGCCGCGATCACCCTGGCGGTTGCCGGCGGCGAAGATGGCCCAGCCATCCGGCACCTGGTACTCGCCGAGCCGGCGGTCGAGTATCAATTGATAGGCCGCGGCGGAGACGCTGGGTGGCGCCGAGGTGATCTCGTCGAGGAACAGTAGACCTTCGGGGCCATGGCGCTCGGCGTCGGGGAGAATGGCCGGCACCGCCCACTCGACATGTTCCTCGTGACGGAAGGGGATGCCGCGCAGGTCGCTCGGTTCCATCTGCGACAGCCGGATGTCGATGACCGGCACATCGTGACGGTCGGCGGTCTGACGGACCATGTCCGACTTGCCGACACCGGGCGGACCCCACAGCATCACCGGCGTGTGGTGGCCGCTGCGGGTGCTGGTGAATTCGGTATCGAGGATGGTCAACAACTGCGCGGGTCGCATGGTTTCTCCGTCGTTCGCCAAAATCCGACAAGGATGGTAAGCCTCATCTCAAAGATCAACCCCCGTCTGCGAAAGGGTATGTGGGGCGCCCCGTCTGCCGATAAATCTTCTCTTGTCAGGGATCAGAAAAACAGAGTATTCTAATGCCCCTTTTCGCCGCCAGACGACGAAAACCGACGCATTCTGATGGGGGGTCGCAGGGTCTGGTTGGCTTTACTTGTGGCCCATAATCGACTTGTGCCAGAATGGCTGGCTAATGGTTTGAGGCATATCGAATTCGGAGACCGGATATGAACCAGTTCTACTACGACGCTGTGACCAAGATGGAAGAGATGGGTGTGGACGAAGAATACATCCAGGGCTGGCAGGCAGGCTTCCTGCAGAACCCCAAGCGTGAAGAGCAGCGTGTGACCGAGGCCTATGAGGCCGGTTATGCCGACGGCGAAGAGAAGAACGTCGACAACTTCGGCAACTGGGTCAAGAGCTGATCCGGCTCCCCGGTTTTTTGTCGGGAGGTGGTGGGTGACCCCCGCCACTCCGGAAAAGAAAAGCCCTGTGGTTATCCGCCACAGGGCTTTTTTCATGTGTCCTGGCTGAGGCGTCCGGGGCGCGGATTCAGTCGAATTCCTTGCGCAGGGCGTCCAGGCGTTGCCGCATTCCGTCGACGTCCTTGCGGCGGATCAGTCCCGCCAGTTCATTGAGCGCGCCGATAGCCGGATGGGTTGCCTGCTCTGACATCAGCTTCCGCTTCAGCGCGATGGTGGCGTCATCGAGTTCGATGCCGTTCATCACCGTCGGCTCGGACACAAACTGATCGGCTCGCGCAAAGAAGGCCTGTTGCAGGCCGGCACGTGTCGTCTCTATCACAGGGCGGTCTCCTCCAACGTATCCTGTCAGGTGTCAGGTACTATCGGGGCGGTATCCGGGAATCCAAGCCCCGGCATCAACCGAAGAGATCGTCGATCGCACGGCGCAGCTGGCGGTCCACCTCGGGTGCATCCCGGTCCATCACCTGATCGATCACCCAGCGGTTCGTTTGGCTCTCGCCCATCAGTTGCTGGATCTCATGGCCGAGATGACGCATGAAAGGGTATGAGGGTCCGTCTTCGGTGTAGTTGTAATCCGAATATTCTGCGCCGCGTTGATTCAGCAGGCTGATGAAGGGGGGGATGTACTCACCGGGGCCGAACAGGTCGGTGCTGTTGTCCTGAACGTGGCCGGCAAGCTTCTTCGCCGTCGCGATCACCAGGTCACGGCGGTCGTCGTCGTCCAGGCCGATGCGCTGACTCGCCAGACGGTCCACCAACTGTAGCTGGAAGACCAGGTACTCGCTGATCACCGCCATGCGCTGCTCGTCGGATTCGTAGACGTAGTCCTGGCCGTGGAGGTTAATCGCCTTTTCCTTGGCGATGCGCCAGATGATGAAGGCCAGTGCGCCGGCTATCTCGTCGAGCGAGCGTTCGGCATCGTCGTCGTGCCAGCGGCTTTTGATTCTCAGGGCCATTGTCTCTCCTGTTGTGATGAACCTGCCCGCGCTACCGGGCGTCTGTCTTGGCAGTCACCGGCAGCCGTGCTAGCTTTTTGGAATAGCCGAGCATTTTACTCGGAAAAAGGCCGGTCTTCACTATCTGCTGATAGCCTCCCCGTCATCACGGTGCCCCGATGAACGAGATCCTCCAGACCCTGCAGCAAGCCGTGCAGCACAATTGCCATATCGCAGATGCCCGTCATGGTGGTGACTACGGCATGTGCACCTATCTGATGAAGATGCGCGAGTATTTTCGTTGGGAGCAAGGACTGGGTTTCGAGGCAGAGATGTCCAGGGACGCGGTCGGCGACTGGCTGGTGGCGCGGGAGGGTCTCTGGTCCGATTTGGCCGAGGCGGATTTTGCCGCTGTTCCGGTGGACGGGCGCGCATTCGACCCCTTCGACAGCGACGCGATCAACACGGCACTGGTGCGCCATGGACTGGTCTACAGCGCCGGCCTGGAGGCCGGCGGGAAGCCGCACTTCTTTCTTGGTGAGCTGCACAGCCGGGAAATGCCGGAAGAGGGTTTTTCGTTGTGGGTGTCCGATCGTGAACTGGCGCGTTGCCTGAGCACCCCGCCGGCGATGAATGCCGGCCGCACCATCTTTCTGCGCCGCGAGGCGCTGCGACGCTATCTGTGGGAGAAGCTCGAGTCCTGGCGCTGGAGCCGGCTCGACAATGCCATGGGCCGGGCCCTGGCCTGTTACCCGTTCGACAGCGATCTCGAGGCGGCGCTCGATGCCATGGTTGAATGCGAGCTGGCAGCGGCCCGTGAGCACGAGATCGGCGAATACCTGGCCGGCGAACTGCTCGGTGATGACTGGAACCGGATGCTGATGGCGGTCGCCTTCACCCCGGCCGAGCTGATGGCCCGTGCGGTACGCGACCACCTGGCAGACTGTACCCGTACCCTGCCCATGCTGCTGCAGCAGGGGCAGGCGGCCTCCATCCATTTCTTCATCGGCAATCTCGGGCACATGCGCAGATCGCTGTTTCCTGCACTCGCGCCGGCTTACGGGGCATGGCGCAAGACGGGTGATACAGCCCCCTTGCAGGCCCTGGCTGCACAGGGGGCAGAACACTGGGGCGCACTCGCACAGGCAATGCTCGATGTCTACCGGGCAGAGGACGAGGGGGCGGCCACTGTGCTGGTGGAGCTGGTCGAGACACGCCATCTGTAAAACCATCCGTGCCGACGGTTTCAAGCCGGTGGCGATCCGCGCGATAATGCCAGCCCCGAGTCCTGTCGCCGAGAAGTCCATGTCCAATCCATTTCCCATCGAGCGTACCGTCAAGCCGCTGTCGACCTTCCGCGAGATCAAGCCCGGGAGCTTCATCTTCGAGCGCCCCAGGACCATCCCGGCGGACTGGTGCGAGGAAATCATCCGTCGTTTCGAGGCCCACCCGGAGCAGCAGCGTGCCGGGGTGATCGGACAGACCCAGGGGGAGGACCAGGCGATCAAGCGCACCATGGACCTGGTGATCAGCGACAAGCCGGAGTGGAAGGACGTGGACCAGCTGTTCCTGCGCTGCATGGGTGCCGCCATCCAGGAATTCCGCGAGACCTTCCCCTTCTTCAAAGGGCCATTCAAGGACATGGGCTACCAGGTGCAGCGTTATCAGCCGGGCGAGTTCTACCACTGGCACATCGACGGCGGCAGCCACCAGTTCGCCGACCGCCAGCTGGTGGCCCTGTGGTACCTGAACGACGTGCCCGGCCCCGGCGGCGAGACCCAGTTTCTCTACCAGGACGTGAGCATCCGTCCCGAGCAGGGCAAGATGGTGCTGTTCCCGCCCTTCTGGACCCACGAGCACCGCTCCGCGGAACTGCACGAGGGCGTGAAATACATCGCCACCACCTGGGTGCTGTTCGCATGAGCCAGCCGCGCCTGCTGGGCATCATCGAACTCGGCGGCTATCCCAACCTGAACCCGCTCTACCAGCGGCTGGGCTTCGAGGTCGATCTGGTCAACTCCCAGCGCAAGGCGCGCAGCTACCTGAAAAAGACGGTGCCGGATGTTGTCGTCGCCGAGTACAACTTCCAGACAGACTTCCGCGATCGTACCTCCAATCTGGAAACCCTGATGGCAGTGTTGCAGAAGCATCCCGAGGTGAGGCTGGTGGTGTTCTACCTCCCCGAGTTTGCCGACAAGTTCGAGCTTCTGCGCCAGCGTTTCCCCATCTTCGCTGCGATCCCCTATCCCGTTACCGAGGAAAAGGTGGAGGCCGCGCTGCGGCGCGCCATCGCCGGCTGAAACGGCAACACAAGCGTCATCCAGTCATCATTCCGCTGACATGGCGGACGGGCACTGTGGCCATCCATGGCGCACCGGGAGGCAACGCTATGGGTCATGTCAGTGCAATACGTCCCTTGAAAGTCCGCACCGTCTTCATCTCAGATGTCCACCTCGGGTTCCGGGGATGCAGTGCCGAGCTGCTGCTGGACTTCCTGCACAGCGTGGAGTGCGAAACCCTCTACCTGGTCGGCGATATCGTCGATGTCTGGAACATGAAGCGCGGGATCTACTGGCCACAGGCCCACAACAACGTCATCCGCACCCTGTTGGGCAAGGCCAAGCACGGTACCCGGGTGGTCTTCGTGCCGGGCAACCACGACGAGCTGTTCCGCGACTACGTGGGCATGTGTTTCGGCAATGTGGAGATCCGCTCCGAGGCCATCCACGAGTTGCGCGACG
This sequence comes from Chromatiales bacterium, assembly GCA_024762485.1. Taxonomy (GTDB): domain Bacteria; phylum Pseudomonadota; class Gammaproteobacteria; order Chromatiales; family Chromatiaceae; genus JANTHH01. The sequence goes on along the minus strand of JANTHH010000016.1, from coordinate 7,579 downwards.
GGCGGCGCCTGCTGGTGCTGCACGGCGACGAGTTCGACAGCGTGGTGACCTGCAGCCCCTGGCTGGCGAAGCTCGGCAGTCATGCCTACGACATGCTGCTGGAACTCAACCGCCACCTCAACGTGGTGCGCCGTCGCTGCGGCATGGGCTACTGGTCGCTGTCAGCCTTTCTGAAAAAGAAGGTGAAGAATGCAGTCAACTACATCAGCAGCTTCGAGGAGGCGGTGGCCAACGAGGCCGCCAGCCGCGACGTGCAGGGCGTGGTGTGCGGCCACATCCATCATGCCGAGATCAGGTGCATCGGCGGAATCGATTACCTCAATTGTGGCGACTGGGTGGAGAGTCATACCGCGCTGGTGGAGCACCACGGTGGCGAGGTGGAACTGCTGCACTGGCGCGAGCAGGGCGTGGCGATGACGGACGCGGTGGCGCAGACCGGCTGAGCCGTCAGGCGGCTGTCCGCTGCGTACTTTCCTGCAGGTCGGCATAGAGTGCCAGCATCCGGTGCGCCATGGCGGGCGCACTCCATTCGCCGGCCTTGCGGCGGCCGTCCTCGGCCAATCGCCGGCGCAGCGTGTGATCGGTCAGCAGCTGCAGGCACTTGTTGGCGAAGTCCGTTGCGTCCTCGCTTGCCACCAGGCCACCACGACCGTCGCGCATCACCTCGGCCGTGCCCAGCACCGCCGTGGTGACCACGGGGGTCCCCATCAGCATCGATTCCAGCAGCACCAGTCCCTGCGTCTCGGTGCGTGAGGCGAAGACGAAGATGTCGCCCGCCGCGTAGCAGTCGCCGAGATCGCCGTCACGGGAGAGGTAGCCGACGAACAGCAGGCTGTCGCCAAGCCCCATTCGCGCAGCCCGGCGTTCGAGGTGCGTGCGTGCCGGTCCCTCGCCGGCGATGATCAGCAGGATATCGGGCCGCTCCCGGCGCACCTTTGCCAATACGTCGAGCAGGAGGTCGATGTTCTTCTCGTGCGCCACCCGTCCGACATAGAGCATCACCGGTCGGTCGTCCGGGATGCCGTGATGGTGGCGGAAGCGCGTGGGGTTGCCTTCACCCAGTTCGTCCATCGGGATGCCGGTGGGAATCACCTCGACGGGCGAGGCCACACCGTAGTCCCGCAGTACCTCCAGCATCGGCTGCGTGGGTACCACCAGGGCGTCGACGGCATTGCACTGGGCCGACGACAGGCGACGCGCCGCAAAGCGCAGCAGCTGGCGCGGCAGCAGGGGGAGGTAGTTGTGCAGGTACTCCTCGAAATAGGTGTGATAGGTCTCCACCACCGGAATGTCCAGCGCACGCCCCAGCCTGGTGCCGAGGTAGTGTGCGACGAAGGGGGTGTGGATGTGCAGTACGTCATAGGAGGCCTGCCGCAGCCGGGGGAGTAGTGCACGGATGTGGCCGCTGCGCATCAGCCGGTCCTCGGGATCCAGCGGCAGGTAGCGTGAGGGGATGCGGTGGATCTCGAAGTTCTCCTCTGGCCAGGGGCTGGGATAGCTGGGGGCGATCAGGCCTACATGGTGGCCCTGATGGTGGAATTCGCGTGCGAAGGTTCGGATAGAGGTGGAAACGCCGTTGACCCTCGGGAAATAAACGTCGGAGATCTTGAGGATGCGCATGGGGAGGGCTTGAAAGGGATTTCAGGGATTCGACCACATGGCCGGGTCAGGGCCGTGACAGCGGGATGACGGCTGGGTGACTGTCCGCCAGCTGGCTGCGCTCACCAGTGCAGGGCCCGCAGGCGTGAGATCTTCTTCTGCTGATGCGCCTCCATGCGGGAAAGGATGTCGCCAAGTACGCGCAGGGCATCGACGATATAGGGGCCCTTGTTGAGCATGACGCATTCGGCACGGACGCTCATGGCGGCATCGGTGATCTCCGGCCTTGAACTGACCCCCTGCTTGGCCAGTGACTCGAGGACCTGGGTGGCCCAGATGACGGGGACATGGGTGGCCTCGCACACCCAGAGGATCTCCTCCTGGATTTCGGCCATGCGCACGCTTCCCAGTTCCACCGCCAGGTCCCCGCGGGCAATCATCACGCCGAGGGGGTGGCGCGTGATGGTGTCGAGCAGGATATCCGGCAGGTTGCGCACGGCACGGGCGGTTTCGATCTTGGCAATGATGGGCAACTCGGGGCGGCCCTCGGCACGTAATGCCGCCATCAGGGCTTCCATGTCGGCAGTGTCCTGCACGAAGGAGTAGCCCACCATGTCCGCATGACGGCAGACGAACGGCAGGACCGCCAGGTCGTCCTCGCTGAGAGAGGGCAGCTTCAGCTGTGTGTCCGGGAAATTGATGCCCTTGCCCTGGCGCAGCCGCACACCCCGCGTACCCGCCTCGGTCACTTCCAGCAGGGCACCCCGTTTCGTGAGGGAGAGCACCCGGGTGCCCAGCTTGCCGTCATCGAACCAGACAGCATCGCCGGGGTTCAACCACTGCAGGACCTCGGGGTGGGAGCAGCCGATCTGCGCCGGTGCCAGGAATTTTCCCTTGTCGTCCAGCCGGGTGGGTTGGCCTGGTTCGGGGCCGGCGGTCAGCAGCAGCAGGTCGTTGCGGAACAGGCGGATCCTGACCGGTTCGCCGCTGAAGGGGGGGAGCCTGTAACGCCCCTTTTGCATACGACCATCGACACCGATCAGCTGCAGACGGGTGCCGGGGCAGACATAAGCGCCGGCATGAAGATGGGTCAGCCAGCCGCCCTCGCGGGGTTCGATGACGCACAGTTTTCGTTTCTTGCCCCGGCAGTCCTGGAAGGTGAGTTTGGCGCCGGGTGCCAGCAGGCGCAGCAGGCGGTCCGGAACAGGCAGGCAGGGATAATGGCCGAGCGTGTCCGGTGTGTCGGGGCACGCGGGCATGAGCAGCACCTCGGTCGGCTGGATGACCTGTCCCTTGCGGTCACGTCGTACCCGCAGGTGACGGACCGGATCTTCAGTGGCCAGGGGGCCCGTGCGGATCTTGTGTCCCGCAAGATCCATCAGCAGCCGGCAGGGTCGCTCCAGTTCGCGACTGGACGCGTTGAGATTGTCGATCATGCACTGCCAGGTCTCCGGGTCGTCGTGGGCGCAGTTGATCCGGGCGCAGTCCATGCCGTTCAGCAGGAGATCGCGCAGCAGTTGCCGGTCGGCGGCTGCCTCGGTGGGCAGGGTCACCATGATGTTCTCCTGGCGCGAATCATGGGGTCTGCCGAAGAGGGCTACCTGTTGCCGGCGCAAGAGCTGGTAGGGATCGCCCGTCAGCTGTCGCAGGGGGCGGCCGAACGGCTGATCCGTGCAGCGTTCGAGCAGCGCGATGACGGCATCGATATGTTCGAGCACGTGGGCCTCGAGGCGTCCCAGGGAGGACAGGCCCAGGCTTGCCAGCCGGGATTGGAGGGGGCGCAGATCCTGCTCGCGCAGTGCCAGGTAGCGGGCCAGGTTGAGCGCGCTGGCCGAGTCGGGTCGGTGACGGGTCCGCTCCTCGCTCTCCCGCAGGCGTTGCTCTGCATGTTCACAGAGATACGTGCGCAGTGTACGCAGCTCGAGCAGGAGATCGCTGAGGGTGGTCTCGGCTGGCTCGCTGTGATGTTCCGGCTGCATGCTGTCAGCCTAGCCGGTGATGGTGACGCTCGTGTGACGCCTTCTGGCGGAACGGTTTCAGGCCTCGCGGTCAGCGGGGACGGCGCCGAGCCGGCGCGCGATTTCGAGGATCTGTGGCCGCGGGGGGTATTCCTCGCCCCGTTCCTGCAGATAGGCCTGCCAGGGGGCGAACTGGTCCTGCAGATGGGGGTCGGTATGATGGCATCCGAGCACGCGGATCCGGGCATCGCCAACCCGCCAGGGGCCATCGCCCGAGAATTCACCGTCGATCAGGTGCGCGGCCTTGTCGGGGCTCGTCTGGTGCCAGAACAGGTCCAGATAGAGCAGGCCGCGGGGGTGGGGAAAACAGGCGGCCACCACCTTCTCGCGGCCATCCGCAAAGCGGATCACCAATGGAGCGGTTACCTGGTCGATATGCGCCATCAGTGCAGTGTGGGGTCCGCCTCGCCGCCCTTGCCGGCGAGTTCGCGAAAGCGTTTGTTGAAGGCGAAATCGCGCATCGCTTCGGCCTGCTGTTCATCACCGATGGCAGGCGACTGCTCCCACTGACCGCTTTCGCTGTTGTAGACCGAGAAACGGTATTGGCGGCCGGCCTTGAACACCTTGCTGACCTCCTTCTCCGCCTGGGCGTAGGCGGCCTCCATGTTGCCGGAAAGATCCCGGTCGCGGGCGGGCGGGGTCTCCAGGTCGGGGGCGTCATCGTCTTCCACGAGATTGACGAGGGTGTTACTGATGTCGCCACTGGTGTCCAGCTCCAGGGTGTCGATCTGCGGCAGGCGGTCGAGAATGTAGCCGGCCATCAGTCGACCGAGGTTGTGATTCTCGTTCTCCAGTGCCGTCAGCAGCTTGTCACCGACCACCTGGATGCGCTGCATCAGGTTGGGGTTCTCTACCCAGTCGCGGCTCATCTGCACGCCGGCGTCCATGTCATGATCCATGCGGTCGAAGAATTCCCCCGCCTTCTCGAGCAGTTCCTGCGGGACGTTGAGTTCGTACAATTGATCGTCGGCGATCACCTTCAGTATCATGCGCTGGCTCCCAGTGCCCTTGTGCCGGTTTCGGGCGGCTATGATAGCAAAGCCGCACCAGCCGCCGGTGTCCTAATCCCCTTGTCTTCGCACGAGTTTTCACTATGTTGATCGAGATCCCCGGGCTGCTCAACGCGGCACAGCTGGAAAAGCTCCACCAGACTCTCGGCGGTGCACGATTTGTCGACGGCAAACTTTCCGCCGGGATGGCCGCGGCGCGGGTGAAGCACAACGAGGAGCTGGCCCAGGAGCCGGAAAGGCTGCAACTGCTATACCGTATTCTGATGAGCAGCCTGGGGCATAACGCCACCTTCAAGCGCTTCGCCCTGCCCAACAAAGTGGCGGACTTCATCTTTGCCCGATACCAGCCGGGCATGGCCTACGGCGACCATGTCGATGACCCCATCATGGGCAGTGGCGGGCCGCGCTTCCGCACGGATGTGTCGATGACCGTGTTTCTCAACCAGCCGGAGGACTACGAGGGTGGCGAGCTGGTTATCCGCACCCCGTATGGCGAGAAGCAGGTCAAGCTGGCCGCCGGCGGGGCGGTGATCTATCCCTCGTCCAGCCTGCACCACGTGGCCGAGGTGACGCGGGGTGAGCGTCTGGTGGCGTTGACCTGGATCCAGAGTTTCGTGCGCGATGCTGCCAGGCGCGAGCTTTTGTTCGAATTGGATCAGGCCCGCGATCATCTGTTGCGGACTGCGCCGGACGACGAGCACAGCAAGCTGGTGGACCGCTCCTATGCCAATCTGTTGCGCATGTGGGCGGACGTGTGAGGGGAGTCGGTTGATCGCAGGCAAAGAAAAAGGCGGCCAATGGCCGCCTTTTCTGTGGTTGCTGCCGATCCGCTGATCAGTAGCCGCCCTTGCGTGCCACGTAGGGCAGGCCGGCGATGCGGTTGCCCTGCTTGGAAGGGGCGCCGGGGAACAGCCGGTACAGGTCCTTGCTGCTGAGCTTCCTGCCCCAGATCTTGCTCATGCCCTTGTTGATGACGCGCTCCATCGGCTGTTCGTTCTCTTCGAAGTACATTTCACGCAGGTACTTGATGACGTCCCAGTGTTCCTGGGTCAGTTCACCCATGGTTTCGTCGGCCGCGGCCAGCGCCTTGGCGACGTCTTCGTTCCAGTCAGTGGGGTTGACCAGGTTGCCGTTATCATCGGTTTCGATGGTTTGACCGTTTACTTCGATTGCCATGCCATTGCACTCCTAGCAGTAGTTAGTTGGATAAGGTGCAGTAAATTGCGGAATTCTAATATATCGTCATGATTTAGTCATCACCCTGTTGCTTCACCGCCTCTATCCCCTTGTGTGGCAGGAAGATGCCGCAGCCGAGCAGGCGGTGACGGCCAACGCTTTCCATCTGCAGCTCGACGGCCTCCTCCGCCCGGAGATCGGACAGCATGATGCTGCGTGCGGGGATGGGGCCGTCGGGTGTTTCGATGTGCGTGGTGATGCCGGCCAAGGCCTTGCGGATACGGATGCGGCGCTTGCTCAGTTCGTCGGCGACCCGTTGCATGAAGGCGTTCTCGTCGGCCTCCTCCCCCGGTTCCAGTGCCAGGTTGCGGCAGAATACCGTCCCCTGCTTGGAAAGCAGGCGCTGGGTCGTCTTGCCGAGGGTCATCGGGTGTCCATCGATGTCCAGGGTGACGCCGTCGAGCGCACGGCGGGCGTCCTCGAGGCGATGTTTGGGCAGGCGCAGCGTCAGCTTGGTGCGGCGCGACAGGATCAGTTTCTGGCCGAGCGCGGGATCCGGGCGTTCCCAGCCGTTTTGAGAGCCGGCCACGTGTACCTCGTGGATGGCGGCCTGGGGCTCATCCGCCAGCCAGGGCAGCTGCGCCTGCAGTGCCATGGAGAGCGGGTGGATGTGCTGTACCGGCAACTCCCGGCAGTCGATGCTGAACAGCAGGTCGACCACGTCGTCCGGCACCTTGAATTCCTGTTTGTTGTCGTCCTCTTGCCAGAACATGGGTGACCTCCGGGTCAGTTGGCTGGGATCTCGGCCTGCAGTGCCTCACGGTCGAACCACCAGTCTTCCTGCACCAGTACGTCGACCACGTTGCGCAGGCGGACGAGAAACTTGTCGGGATCGTTGAGTTCCAGGCGCTCGATCCAGAAATCGAATTGTTCCTGGCTTTCGACGTTGCTGTGGCGCCGGGCGACTTTGCCGAGCAGCTGCTGGGCAAAGAACAGCAGGCGTTCCCGGTCCGCCCCCTGCGGTGCCCTGATGTCAGCGAGGAAGCAGGCGGTGGCGGCGGCCACTGCGGCACCGTCGGAGTCGTCCGGGGTGTCGTCGATGACGTGACTGAGCAGGTGGACGCTGATCTCGGGGTCGATGGGGAAGGTGACGCCGAGCCAGATGCCGTGCCCAAGGGCGGCCAGGGCCTGCTCGGTGCCACACTGGTACATCACGTCGCAGGCATCGGCGGCATGCTCCCAGTCACGTTCCTCCAGAAACTGGCCGAGGGCGGTCTGTGCGATGGGCCAGGCCTCGTCGCCGCGCTCCAGGGTCTGCAGTGCCCGCGCCACTTCCAGCTGCAGGCCGGCGCGGTGTGCTGCAGCGGCATCTTCCGGCAGTCGCTCCAGTTCCTCACGCAATGTCACCAGGCGGCCTTCCAGCTCTGCCTGCTGCCCGAGGTCCTTGCGCAGCGAGTCCGCAGCGGTATCTTCAAGTTTGTTGGGATCGAAATAGTCAACCATGGTCGTGTCCGTGCTAGAGGCGTGAGCTGAAGGCGGCTTCGAGGCGGTCTTCCCAGTCTTCCGGCGTGCCGGGGTAGGGCGGCTTGACATCAAAGCGGAGAAAACGCTCACCGCGGCGGGCGTATTCCTTCATCAGGTCGCACAGTTCCTCGAAGTCCTGCACGTCCTGATTGGCGATCATTATCTGGCTTAGGTAGAGCATATCGATCCTCTGTTCAGGTCCCGTTTACACGATCGTGGTAGCGGGCGCGGTAGATCAGCCTTTTCCTGCCG